>CAZSBW010000041.1:0-13903 GCA_964604815.1 uncultured Salinivenus sp.
TCCACCAGCGGTGCTTCGGGAATTGGCGGCCGGTCCGTTCGAGAACGAGGAGGCCTACCTGTCCCACCTTGGAATCGACGATCTTCTTCAGGTAGAACCGCCTGAACATTCCGATCTTGTACCTCAAACGTCGATGTAGGGACGCATGGCGATGCGTCCCTACCCGGACGGGATAGGCCAAAATGCACAATGAATGCTCGCATTTGGTATAATGACGGTGTAGGGACGATCCTCACTGAAGCAGCATGACCTCGTTGCACTCGGCTCCCGGTCGTCCCTACGGGAACGTCGGAGGCAAGGACCCACGGAATGAGGGTTGACAAACCACGACCCTCATCCTGTCTGGTCCTGGTACACTGCCTCGATGCAGGCGCCCAGCGACAGCGGCCAGTCGAACTGAAAGTCCTCGAAGCCGTCGAGCATCTTCTTTTGCTTCATCTCGTCGAGCGAGGCGCCGGCCTGTCGCTGGTTCTGAACGTATTCGTTGAGGGCCGAGAGGAAGTCCCGCATCACGAGCAGGTCCTCGCGCCCGCCGGTGGGGCCGAAGTCCGGATTCGCGTGGCCGTGGATGACGGTCGTCTCGTCGTTCAGGTTCTCGTGGATCGTTTCGAGCACCGAGATCCAGTTTTGGGAATCGGCGCCGCCCGCCACGTCGATGTACGGGTAGGCGCGGTTGAAGACGAGATCGCCCACGTGGGCGACGTTGGCCTTCTTGAAGTGAATGACCGCGTCGCCGCCGGTATGGGCGGGGCCGTGGTAGCGGAGGGTGACGGTTTCGTCGGCCACTGTTTCCGACCAGGTGTCCTCGAACGTGTCCGTCGGGTACGTCTTTTCGTCGGCCTCGCCCTCGTCGGCGGACTGGCGCATCAGGTCGGGAACGTTGGCGTGGGCCACGAAGCGGTCGGTGTGCTCGGCAAAGACGCCGTTGCCGCCCGTGTGGTCGCCGTGGTGGTGGGTGTTGATGACGAGGTCGAGCGCCCGATCCGTCCGCCTGCGGAGGCCGCTCCAGCAGTCGGGGGCCGTTTTGGGATACTGCGTGTCCACCACAACGAGAGCGCCTTCCCGAATAAGCCAGCCGATGGTGCCGCCCTGCTTTCGGAAGATGCCTACGCCCCGGCGCAGGGACGTAAACCCGTCCTCGGACCGCGGCCACTTCGTGAGGAGGGAGGAGGCTGCAGGCGCTGCGGCAAGGGCTGTGCCGAGTCGCTGTAGGAATCGCCGTCGAGAAAGCATGAGTTGGTCACATTTGGAGACGAACTGCGGGTGTGAGGGTCAACGTATGCATCGGGACGCACAAACGCCACGGCCCCATCGTTTCACTGATGCGTGAATGGGTTCCTAATGCAGCCTCAACTGGTCCATTTTGGGATCTCTCGAGGACGGACGCCATCCGTCCCTACGACACTCGTGGGTTGTTGTGCGGAACGGCGAATTTTCCCCAAACGAATCGGTTGAGGCTGCACTAAAAACGATTCCGACTGAAGGAGCCCACGGCCCCGAGCTCCTCGGGGGCGTGGGTCACGAACCTGGGCACGGATCAGTACTTCTGTTACAGGAAATTCGCCCGACGGACCCTCCGTGACGGAATCGACGCCTGCTATGCTCCACTACCAGACCCACGGTTCTCCCAGCCAGCCCCCGCTGTGCCTTCTGCACGGCTTTATGGGCTCGTCCGAGGATTGGCAGCCCATCGTCGAGGCGCTGAGCAAGGAGGTGTATTGTCTGACCGTCGATTTGCCCGGGCACGGACAGTCCCTCGACCGGCCCTCGTACCTCTACACCATGGAGGGGGCGACGCAGGCGCTGGCCGACGTGTTGGACGAGGCCGGCATTCAACGCTGCTCCCTCGTGGGCTACTCGATGGGCGGGCGGGTGGCGCTCTACTTTTCCCTCTTTCATCCCTCGCGCGTGCGACGACTGGGGCTCGAATCGGCCTCCCCCGGCCTGAGGACGGAGGAGGAGCGGGCCGAGCGCCGCTATCTCGACGACGAGCGGGCCCACCGCATTCGAGAGGACCTCGACGCGTTCCTTCGCGACTGGTACCGGTTGCCGCTTTTTGCGTCCCTCGCCCGCCACGGTTTGGTTGAAGAGATGGTGCGCACGCGCCGGGAGAACGATCCGGAGGAGTTGGCCCGGGCGCTTCGGGGGCTGGGTCCCGGCAAGCAGCCGTCGCTCTGGGATCGGCTTCCGGACGTGTCGGTGCCCACCCTGGTGCTCACCGGCGAACTCGACACCAAATACAAGTGTATCACCGAGCGAACGGCGCAGCGTGCCGCGAATGCTCATCGGATTGTCGTTCCGGGGGCCGGTCACAACGTCCACGCCGAGCGCCCGCAGGCCTTTCTGGCACAGCTGGTTTGGTTTCTGGAAGCGACGTGAGTGAATCGCATGGGTCCGGTTCCCGTCGTGGGGCGGTTTCGAAGGAGTATTTCGCATTGCCTATTTCCGGTGACGCTTTTGGCAAGAGGTAGGTGTACAGAAAACGGTGAAGCGCCCCTAAAATTTGAGCCGAAGGTCGGCTACACTGAAAAACGTTGAGTTCGGACGATTTCGTCCCCAATCAAACGCTTCCAACCGGCCTTTGCCGCGCCCCGAAGGCCTTTTTCGGCAGGGCCAAGGCTGTATCATCGAACTGGTAAAGCAGCCCCTATCGGCGAATGGGGCCGTTTTGCCAGATAAGGGCAGGCAATCTCGTTTGCTTGATTCTCTTTTCGCCGCTTCGTGCATAGTTACCTGACAAGAGCAGGCAATACGTGTCAATCAGGGGGTGAAGTCTCGGACCTTCAGCGTCCCGAAAAATCCCGAATCTGAGCATGTCATCCCGAAGGCTTTCGTGGATCTCTTCGATAACCGGCGGTGCTAGCACCGAAAAGATTCCGCATCTGGGAATCTGGGATTCCCTTGTGCGGAATGACCTGCCAAGGGATTTTTCGGGACGCAAACAGCAGACGTTTGCAGTTGAAGCTCAACCCCTGATTCGCATAATACGAATACGCTCAGGACCTCCTCCCCTCGATCTTGCATTCAAGCATTTCCCCCCAATGCCCGCTGTGCTCGACCAACTTCGCGTGTGGATTCTGGCTGCTCGGCCCAAGACCCTCGGGGCGGCCCTTGCGCCGGTGGGGGTGGGCACGGCGATGGCCGCTGAGGCCGGGGCATGGCATCCGCTCGCAGCCGGGTTGACCCTGCTCAGCGCCGTTCTCATCCAGGTCGGTGTCAACTATCACAACGACTATGCCGATTACCTGCAGGGGGCCGACACGGAAGATCGGGTAGGCCCGATGCGCGTGACGCAGGCCGGGCTCGTGGCCCCCGACACGATGCGACGAGCCACGTTCCTGGTGTTTGCGGCGGCCGTGGCAGCGGGGATCTATCTCATCTATCGCGGCGGCTGGCCCATCCTGGTCATCGGTGTGGCGTCCATCGTGACCGCCGTGTGGTACACGGCCGGCGGGGCGTACTCGCTCGCGGCGCTGGGCCTGGCCGACGTGGCGGTGTTTGTCTTCTTCGGCCCGGTCGCGGTGGCCGGCACCTACTACGTGCAGGCCCTCGCGTGCCCCCCGAAAGTGATCGTGGCGGGAGCGGGGCCGGGACTCTTTTCCGTCGGCATCCTGCTGGTGAACAACGTCCGGGACGTGGCGGACGACCGGGCGGCGGGCAAACGGACGCTCGTCGTGCGGTTGGGGCGGGACGTTGGCGTTGGGCTGTACGCCGCCTGCGTGCTCGGGGCAATCCTGCTGCCGGCCGGCCTCGTCGTGTGGATGGGGGCGTCTCCCTGGACCCTGACTACGCTGCTGCTCCTGCCGCTGGCCTGGCGGTCCATTCGGACACTGATCCGCACCACCGAGCCCGAGCGGCTCAACCCCCTGCTCGCCGCCACGGGCCGAGTGCTCGTGCTGTGGGCGATTCTGTTCTCCCTTGGCTGGAATCTGTAGGTCTGTGACCATTGTCGACGCGCACCTGTATCAGTATCGCCTTCCGCTGACGGACGCGCTCGCCGTTGGAGGCCGCACGCTCACGGAGCGACGGGGTTTGTTGCTGCGGCTCGACGAGGCCGGCGGCGCGACGGGATGGGGGGAGGCGGCGCCGCTGCCCGAATTTAGTGACGAAGGACTGGAAACAGCCGTTTCCCACAGTCGCCGCGTGGCCCGCGACCTGCTGGACGGGTCGCTGCCCGCGTCGGATGTTGACGACGTGTTGCGGGCAGTGCCCGGGGACGACGCGCCGCCCGCGGTGCGGTTCGCGGCGGAGAGTGCCGTCGTCGAGCTTCTGGCGGACGTGCGCGACCACGACGTCGTTCGGGCGCTGGGGGGGGAGGCAGAGGTCGTGTCGATGAACGCGTTGATCCCGGACGCCACGGACGACCTCGAGGCGGAGGCCGGGCGGACTCGAGAGCGAGGCTATCGGGCGGTGAAGCTAAAAGTGGGGCGACGGAGCGTCGAGGCCGACGCGGCCCGCGTGCAGACGCTCCACACGGCGCTGGGAGCAAGGCCATCTGGATGGCCACGACCAAGTAGTCTCCGGGCTGCGCTGGGAGCAAGGCCATCTAAATGGCCACGACCAAGTAGTCTCCGGACTGCGCTGGGAGCAGAGCGACCGGATGGACATCAGTCCGAGATGAAGGGCGACGTGGCCCTCCGGCTCGACGCCAACCGGGCGTGGACGATTGAAGAGGCGGACGCGTTTGCGGAGGCGCTCGGCAACGTGCCGATCGATTACATTGAAGAGCCCCTGCGCGATCCCACCGGTCTCGCCGACTTTGTGGACGCAACCGGTCTCCCCGTGGCGCTGGATGAGACGACGCGCGAGGTTGCGCCGGCGGCCCTGCCCGACGATCTGCCCCTTCGCGCCGTCGTCCTGAAACCAACGCTCCTCGGGGGCCTCAGCGCCGCCCGTCGATGGGCCGGCTGGGCGGAGCGACGAGGAGCGGTTCCCGTCGTCAGCGCGAGCTACGAGTCGGGCGTCGGCCTGCGGATGCTGGCGGCCCTGGCCGCGTCCCTCTCGGATGCGCCGGCGGGCCTCTCCACTTACACCCGGCTGGAGACCGACGTTCTGCGGCCGCGACTTCCCCTCGCAGGGGCGGAGGCGAGCATCGAGCAGCTGTATTCCGCGACGGTCGATCGATCCCTTCTGGAACCCGTCGGATCCGTTCAGTAGACAGGAGCGTGCCGTGTCCGATCCCATTCAACGTCACGCCCAGGCCCGTCCCGATGCGCCGGCCCTGTGGATGCCGTCGCGGCGGTGGACCTACGCCGAACTGGAGTCTGCCGTGTCCGCCACGCAGGGGCGGCTGCGCAGGGAAGGAATCCAGCCGGGGAACCGCGTGGCCCTTCATCTGTCGCGCGGAGCCGACGTCGTCGTGCTGCTCTGGGCGTTGTGGCGGACGGGCGCCGTCGCCGTGCCCCTGAGTACGCGTCTGCCCGTCGGCGAGGTCGGGAGCCGCGTCCAGCAGGTAGGGGGACAATTCCTGATTGCCGGAACGTCGGAGGTGCGAGAGCGCACGTCCGGAGATTGGACGGCTCTTGCGCCCGATGCCGTTGTAAGAAAGAAGGCAGGCGACGGGGCGTCTGTGTCGTCGTTGGATCAGGATCGTTCGTCGGATCGTCCCGCTACGATCCTCTTTACGTCCGGCAGCACGGGCGCGCCGAAGGCGGTCCTGCACTCCTGGGCCAATCACCTCTACAGCGCGAAGGGGGCCAACGCGACCGTGCCGCTGCAAAGCGAGGACCGGTGGCTCTTGTCGCTGCCGCCGTATCACGTGGGCGGCCTGGCCGTGCTGGTGCGCTGTGCGCTGGCGGGGGCGGCGGTGGCCGTTCCCGAAAACGATGCGCCCCTCGCCGGGCAGCTAAGGGCGACCGGCGCCACACACGTCTCGCTGGTGGCCACGCAGTTTCGGCGCGTGCTCGACGCCGCGCAGAGTGGTCCTCCCGCGTCGCTCCGCGCCGTGCTACTGGGCGGCGGACCGATTCCGCGGGGCCTCCTCCGTCGGGGGAAGGAGCACGGATGGCCCCTCCACACCACCTACGGCTGCACGGAGATGGCGTCCCAGGTGACCACGACGGCACCGGGAGCGCCGTTTGACACCCTCGAAACCGCGGGCCGCCCGTTGCCCCACCGGCGCGTCCGGATCGACGACGGGGAAATCCAGGTGGCCGGGGCGCCGCTCTTTCGCGGATACGTGACCGCTGACGGGCTTGCGGATCCGCGGACGGACGAGGGCTGGTACGCCACGGGCGACCGAGGGAAACTGGACGCCAGCGGCCGCCTCTACGTCCTCGGTCGGATGGACCGCATGTTCGTGTCGGGCGGAGAGAACATTCAACCGGAAGAAATTGAGGCGGCCTTAGAACAACTCGACAAAGTTGAGCGTGCCGTTGTTGTGCCCGTGCCCAATGCGGAGTACGGCCGGCGGCCCGTGGCATTCGTGCGAACAACCGAGGACGTGGCCGCTCAACGGTTCGATGACCCCCTCGCGGAGGTCCTTCCCCGATTCAAAATTCCCGATACGTTTCATTCTCTCCCAAAAGAAGCGGCGGCCCACTCCCTCACAATCGATCGAGCGGGACTTCGAAAACGGGCACGTATGTTGCAGAAAGGAATGAATCCAGGGGACGGGGATCCCTGACGGTCTTTTCGGGCGGAAAGCAGCGTTGAAATGAAGAGGCCGGATGGTTTAGTTGAGTACCGACCGGGTGCTGTCCGTGTCGGTCCGTCTTTTCGATGTCCTTTTTGGAAGCGCTTCCGTCTTTTATGACCCCTTCGAATCCGACCCATCAAGCTTCGCCGCTCGAAGAAGGGCGCGTGCGGTTTACGCCGCTGCAGATGGAAAACATCCACACGCACTTCCGCTGGAACAACGACCCCGAGCTCAATCGGCTCGACAGCGAACTTCCGTTCGAGGAAGAATCCTTCGGGACGTTCAAGGAACGCTTCGAGCAGCTCTGCAACAATCCCTCCTCGGCGCACCGCGACTTTGAAATTCACGACCTGGAGGCCGACAAGCTCATCGGGGTGGCGTACGTGGCTCAGATCAGCCCCCATCATCACCACGCAACGGTGGGGATTACAATTGGGGAGCGGGACTACTGGGGACACGGCTACGGCAAAGAATCACTCCGGTTGCTCCTCCGATACTGCTTCCGAGAATTGGAGCTCCACCGCGTTAGCGCCGAAACCTTCGAATACAACACCTCTTGGCGTGATCTCATCCGAGGCTTTGGGTTCATCAAAGAGGGCGTCTGTCGAGAATACCTCTATCGAGATGGGCAGTACTGGGATAAGGAACTCTACTCGCTCCTGGAACGGGAATACCGAGAGCATCTCGACGAAGAATCCAGCACGACCTCTGCCGAGGCGGCGATGTAATACGGAATCGGCGTTGAGCGGCAGTCAGAGCAGACCGGAGGATGCATACACGACCACACGTCTCGGTCACAGTCGGAGAATCTGCGGGCAGGTGAGCCTTCCGCCGCCGATTCCGACATCAACAGACGATTGCCCTGCGACACCCGCCGGTGCCGGGGAAAAGCGACGCTGGACAAACCGTTACTTCTCTGCCAGCCGACGAATGATGGGCTTCGGGTTGCTAAAGCCCTCTCCCATCTCAATGTCGTTGCTGTACCAGGCAATACGGTCTCCCTTACGAGATGAAGAGAGCACGTCGGGGTCCCCGTCTGCATCCAGGTCCGCCGCGAAGACGGCCCCAAACTGTCCAGAAGACGAGATAACCTTTTGCGCAGAGAAGGTGCCCTGTGCGTCTACGTTTTCATACCACGCAAGCTTGTCGAAGGCAGCAAGCACGTCCTGATCGCCGTCTCCGTCCAGATCTGCCGTGTATACGGAGTGGGCTCCCGCGGCAGTCGTTGAGATTTCCTTCTGATCGGAGAAGGTTCCGTAGCCGCTGGTGTTTTCGTACCACGCAATTTTTCCGTCATTCTGGGACGCCGACAGGACATCCTGGTCGCCGTCCCCGTCTACGTCGACGGCAAACACCGATTTTGCCCCCTTTATGTTCTTGGAGATAACATTTTGGCTGGCAAATCCACCCGCCGTATTTCGATACCACGCGATCTTATTGACGCCCCCGAAGGAACTGGAGGCGGAAAGCACGTCTTTATCGCCGTCACTGTCCAGGTCGGCCGCGTAGATTGCTCGCGCCCCGTCGACATTGTTCGAGATCACGTTTTTACTGGAGAAGCCTCCCTGCTCGTCTGTGTTTTCGTACCAGGCGATCTCGCCGTCGGCGTTGGAGGCAAAGAGGACGTCCGCGTCGCCATCGCCATCTAAATCCGTGGCAAAGACGGACATGGGATTGGCGCCGTCTTCTTCGATGACTTTCGGGTCGGAGAAGCTCCCGTATCCATCGGTATTCTCGTACCATGCAATCTCGTTGCTGTACATTGAGGTCGAGAGAACGTCAGGATCTCCGTCGCCATCCAGATCTGTGGAGAAAATCGATTGTACGCCGTTGGTTTGTTCCGTGATGGCCGTGTGATCAGAAAAGGAGCCATTGTCGTTTCGGTGCCAGACGATTTCGTCCCGGTCGCTGGTTGCGGTAAGGACGTCGAGTGCGTTGTCGGCGTTCACGTCAGCGACGTGGATGGAGGAGGTGCCGGTTGTCATTGACGAGAGTGGCCCCGGGAGGTGCATTGCCCCCAGTACCACGACCGTGAACGCGAAGAGACAAAAGACGAGAGAACGGGGCAGCATTGGATTCATGGCAGTACAGGTTTGTAAGCAAGGGGGCGGCGACTTCTCGGCTTGTTGCGCAACGTTCGGGAGCAGAGTGGGCCAGTCTCTGTGAATGCCGTAGAAGTAGAATTTGCGCGTGCGCGGGGGGCGTCAAATGCGTTCCGGCCTCTTCGCGACGATCCGTCTGAAGTTCCGGTTCGAAGGCGGCCCCGGTCTGGGTTTCCAAGAAGTACGTAGGTGGGGATGCCCAATTCACGCTGTACCAGCGGATTTACTCCTCATATTTGTTAAAAAACGTCGGCGACGGGCATGATAGCTGCTACTGGAACAGAAGGAGATCTATGTGTAGGCCCGTTCGGGATGGAAGGCGATTGCAGGGACAACCGATGCCAAAACCTGGAAGCGGTTCCGAAGATTCTAACAAAGCGCAAATAGCGCGCCAAGTGAAGGCGAAGCCAATTGTTTGAAAGCAGCCCGCCCGCTCGTTTCGTCGTGGGACGGGACGATCGTATGCTACAAATTTTCTGTCGAGGGGAGGCGGCTCATCTGTCGCCGATGGGGAATACGGCCGGAATAGCGCGGGTGAGTACGTCCCGATTCCCACTGGGGAGGGCGAATGAGAGGGGAGCACGCGGGTGCACTGCGTCGAAAGAGCGCGAGTGCGGGCCGGTAGCTTCAGGATGCGATTGCCGGGTGTCGTGGCAGAGGACAGATTCACTGCGGAAAAGGGGGCAGGGAGTGACCGTCCGACCGTATTCTTCCGCCCAAGCGGGGGATGGATCCCGCCATTGCATTTTTGCCGGGGGGGTGGGCGCAGTCAGAAGAAGTTCATGATGCCTACCGTTGCGACTGCTCCCACGAGCAAAACGCCCCAGACGGCCGTGTTGCCCAGGAAATACAGCCAGAAGCAGAGAGCCCCCAACGTCGCGAGGATGCTCATGAAGACCCGGTCTCCGCGGGTAGTTTCAATGGGGAGGACGAGGCCCTCTCGCGCCCAGCCGGGATCTCTGGCGTCCCAGATGGAAAGTCCGATCAGCATCAGAACAATGAAACCAAGGAACAAGAGCGTTGGCACCGTCCAGTACATCCACTGGGGCTGAAGTTCTTCGATCATCATGGCAGTTTGGAGAGTCGTTGTGGCAAAGGCGATCCGTGACGTGCGAGGGAGGGCAAAACGGTCGGTTCGCCCCGGACCCTCTCGGCGAGAGCCCGGGGGAATCCGATCGGGGGTCAGGTTGACCTGGGCACCAGGGAGAACGTGAGGCGCTACACGCGTCCCATCGAGAAGCCCGTTGCCAGCAGATCGCGCACGAGGTACACAATGATGGCGCCCGGAACCATGCAGAGGACGCCAGCGGCAGCGAGAACGCCCCAGTCCCAGCCGCCGGCCCCGAGGCTGCGGGTGAGCGTCACCGTGATCGGCTGTGCGGCCTCGTTCGTCAGCGTCCGCGCCAGCAGCAACTCCACCCAGGAAAACATGAAGGTGAAGAACGCGGTCACGCCGAGCCCCGGGGTGATGAGGGGAAGAAAGATCTTCCAGAAGAAGCTCGGGAAGCTATGTCCGTCGATGAATGCCATTTCGTCAATCTCCTTCGGGATGCCGGACATAAATCCTTCCAGAATCCAGATGGCGAGGGGAAGATTGAACAGGCAGTGCGCGAGCGCGACGGCCCAGTAGGTGTCGATGAGATTGAGGTTGGAATACAGAATAAAGAACGGCACCATGAAGGCTGCCGGGGGAGCCATCCGGTTGGTCAAGAACCAGAAGAACAGGTGCTTGTCGCCCCGAAAATCCCACCGCGAGAACGCGTAGGCGGCAGGCACGGCCGCTACAGTCACGAAGACCACGTTCATCGAGGACATCAAGATGGAGTTGATGTACCCCTGTCGCCAGAACTCAGAGCCCAGGATTTCCTTGTAATTCGCCAGCGTGAAGTTGTGCGGATAGAACGTCAGCTGCTGGAGGATCTCTGAGTTTGGCTTCAGGGACATGTTCAACATCCAGTATATTGGTATTGCGAGCAATACCAAAAACAGGACTAAGTAATACTGTCGTTTCATGATTCTTCACCAGCACCTTGTCCGAGATTCAGCATAATTATGTAGATCACGAAGGAGAGGAGGATCACAATGAAGAAGTAGATCAGGGACGTGGCCGCGCCCCTGCCCATTTCGAAGCCTCCGATGGCCATTCGTGAGGTGTACGTGCTCAGGAACGTCGTGGCGCTTCCCGGTCCCCCGCCGGTGAGCACGAACGGTTCCGCGTAGATCTTAAACGAGTCCATCAGCCGCAGTAGCACAGCGATGATGAGGACGCCCCTCAGGTTCGGGAGTGTGACGTACCGGAACGTTTTCCAGGGAGAGGCCCGGTCAATCTTCGCGGCCATGTAGTATTCTTGGGGGATGGCCTGAATGCCCGCGTAGCAGATGAGCACCACGAGGGGCGTCCAGTGCCAGATGTCCATTGCCAGCACGGTCCACCAGGCGTCGCCGGTGTTGCTGCTCACGTTGTACGCGTATCCGAACCACTCGAAGACCTCGGGCAGAACCCCAATGTCGGACCGCGTGAACACGCGCCAGATGATGCCCACCACATTCCAGGGGATGAGGAGCGGGATGCCGAGGAGCACCAGACTCACGCCGACGCCCTTCCCCTCGGTTGGCATACAAAGCGCAAGGGCCAGGCCGAGCGGAATCTCCGTGATCAACACTAGGCCGCTAAACAGACACTGGCGCCAGAGCGCCCCCGTAAAGGCTGGATCCTGGAGGATCTTCAGGAAGTTCTCGAACCCGACGTAGTAGGGGGCTGAACCGGGGAGGAGCGAAAGCTGGGAGTAGTTGATGACCGTGATGAGCGGAATGAAGGCGCTGATCGAAACGAGGATCAGCGCCGGCAACAGAAAGAGCCAGGGACGTTGTTTCATCGGTAAATCGGGGGTCGTGCTCCTGAACAAAAAGCGGAGAATAGGGGGCGTGCTGGTACCGGTGACACGGCGTCACCGATGACACAGCGTTCCCTATTCGGCGGGAACGGCTTCCTCCTGGTGGAAGAACCGAACCTCGTCGTCCGGAAATTTTAGCCAGAGGCGAGCGTCTTCCTCAATGGCATAATCATGGGCCACGCGGGCCTTCACCTCGACGTCGGTGTCTTGGATCGTGGCCGTTACGATCTGGAAGCCGCCGAGCATCTCCACCTTTTCCACCTGTGAGGGAACAAATTCCTCCTCGTGCTCGGGCCTGGCCACCTGGACGACGATGGAACTGGGGCGGATCCCCAGCTGACACTCAGTCCAGCTCGGATCGACGGTAGAGTGGACCTCTTCGGGGAGTGCAATGACGTAGTCTCCAACCTGGGCGTGGGGCTTGCCGTTGTCCGCCCCGACCTCACAGTCGAACAAATTCATTCCGGGACTGCCAATGAAGTGGCCGATGAAGGTATTCGTCGGGTTCTGATAGAGATTCTCGCCTGTGTCGTATTGGACGAGGCGGCCGTCCTTCATGATCGCCACGCGCTCGGCGAAGGTCAGTGCCTCGTGCTGGTCGTGCGTCACGTAGAGGGCTGTGATGTCGAATTCCTTTTGGGCTTCCTTCACCCGACGACGAATGGTAAGTTTGCGGGAGGGCTCTACGTCCGTCATCGGCTCGTCGAAGAGAATTGCAGACGTGTCGGAGCGAATGATGCCCCGGCCCAGCGCAATCAGCTGGTTCATCTCGGGACCGAAGTTGGTCGGGTTGTCCTGAAGGATGTCGGTGAGTTCCAGAAGCTCGGCGACGCGGTCGACCCGGTCCTCGACCTCGGGTTCGGGGAGTCCACCGTTCCGAAGGGGAAAGGCGAGATTTCCGTACACCGTCATCGAGTCGTAGATGACCGGAAACTGGAAGACCTGAGCAATGTCGCGCTCAGACGGCGGAAGCTCAGTAACGTCTTCGCCGTCGATGAGAATGCTGCCCTCGGTTGGGGTCAGAAGGCCGGAAATAATTTGGAGCAACGTCGTTTTGCCACAGCCGGAGGGCCCCAGAAGGGCGCTGGCCGTTCCGTCTTCCAGGGTCAGGTTCACGCGGTCGATGGCCACCGTTTCGTCCTCGGTGCCCTGGTCGTAGACGTGTCGTATGTCACGAACCTCGATTTCAGCCATCTAACGGAGGATGCTTTATGAGAAAGAAGGAATTTTGTCGCCCGCCGCGATGAGGTCTTCGGAGTTCGAGTCGAAGACGTAGAACTTTTCAGGATCCAGGGTGAAGGGAATCGAAGACTCGGTGTCCATGTGCACCGGATCCGCATTCAGTGCGTATATTTCTTCGCCTTGAAAGTCCATGTGCAGCGTGCTGGTGGACCCCACGGTTTCGACGAACGAGAGCTCGGGATGGACGGTGTTCTCCGTTTCGGTCTCCGCGAGGGTCATGTCTTGAGGGCGGAAGCCCAGCAGGTACTCTTGCCCGGGGGATAGAGAGGATAGGGAGCCGGCTTTCAAACGAGTCCCGTCGCTCAACTCGAAGTATCGATCGGTACTGTCCTCGACGAACGTGACCGGAAGCACGTTCATGGGAGGTTCCCCTAAGAACTCGGCCACGGGCAGATACTGCGGGCGGAAGTACATCTCGTCGCGGGGGGCATCCTGGATGATGTTCCCCTCGTGCAGAAAGCCGATGTGGGTAGACATGGCGAGCGCATCGCCCGCTTGCGGGGTCGCATAGACGACCGTCGTGTCTTGTTCGGAAAAGAGCCGTTCGAAGTCCGAGCGGAGGCCCTCGCGGAGCTTATAGTCGAGGTTGGCGAGCGGCTCGTCCATGAAAAGATAGTCGGGCTCCTTGATGAGGGCCCGGGAAATGGCGGTGCGCTGGGCTTCGCCGCCGCTGCACTCCTCCGGAAGGTTGTTCAGGATGTGCTCGATCTGGAGCATCTCGGCGGTTTCCTGTACCCGCCGCTCGATCTCCTCCTGGCTGTAGTTTTCGTCGCTCACCTGTAGGGGAGAGGCCAGGTTCTCCCAGACGGTAAGGGAGGGGTAGTTGATGAACTCCTGGTAGACCATCCCGACACTCCGCTTCTGGACGGCGACGTCCGTCATCTCCTCCCCGTCGTAGTAGATGGAGCCCGAGTCGGACCGTTCAATCCCGGCGAGGATGCGGAGCAGCGTCGTTTTGCCGGCCCCGGTGGGAGCCACCACGCTGAAGAAGCTCCGGTCTGGAATTTCCAGGTTGATGCCGTCCAGCA
>CAZSBW010000042.1:0-13748 GCA_964604815.1 uncultured Salinivenus sp.
ATGACGCAGTACCGGCGCTCCTACGGCGAGTACATGACCGACCCCAGCCGGTTCGTGGAGGACATTCCCGAGGACGTGCTGGAGCCGGTGCAGCTCGTCGAAGAGGATTCGCCCGAGGCTGTGGAGGAACCCGACGAGCCCGACCAGCTTCCCGACGGTGCGCATCGGCCCGAGGACGATTCGGCTCCCGCCGAAACGGATTCGTCCGAAGCGACACCGAGCCGTCCCACCCGCGACCCCTCCGACGCCGACGGCCTACCGTTCTAGACGTATGGATGTTTGGAGGTGTGGAAGTGTGGAAGGGAGCCCCTCCAAACCTCCATACTTCCAGACCTCCATCCCCCAGCCCGGCACTTAGGTTAGCAGGAGGCACTCGGTCTCGAGGGAGAGCGACGTCTCTCTTCATCTACCTCACCCAGTTCGTTCGGTCATGGATCTTGAGCGCGACCGGTCGACCTTTCGCGACGCAGCGTCCGTGGCGGACGTTCCGCTCGACATTGATGAAATCGGGATGGACCAGCTCGACCTGATCCGCCGCCTCAACCTCGCGATCTTCGACGACGAGCACATCATTAACACCTTCGACCGGGACGACATTCTCATGCTCGTGGGCTGGAGCGAGGGCACCGCCGTTGGGTTCAAGCTCGGCTACCGGCTCGACCAGACCACGTTCTACAGCGCGAAGGGGGGTGTAAAGGACGCCTATCGGCGCAACGGCATTGCTCGGGCGCTCCTTTACGCCATGCTCGACGTCGTCGAGGCGCGCGGCTACGAGCGCTTCGTCTACGACACCTTTCCGAACAAGCATCCGGGCATGACGGTGATGGGGCTCGACGAAGGCTTCACGGTGATTCGGGCCGGCTACAGTCCGCGCTACCAGGACTACCGCCTCCGCTTCGAACTTCCGTTTGACGAGGAATAGAACCGGGCTCCTTGGCCCGAGCGCCCCCCTCACCGAAACTGGAAGACGACGGTGCGCTTCATTTGTACCTTCACCTCTCGTCCGCGCTGCCGGTCGGGTTCAAACGTCTGTTCCTTGATTGCCTCAATGGCCGCCTTGTTTAACAGCTTGTGGGCGCCCTTCAAGATGGTTGGGGTCTGCACGTTCCCCTCTTCGTCGACGACAAACTGAACGACGACGCGCCCCTCAATTCTCGCCCTTTTCGCGAACGCCGGGTATTCGACCGATTCGTAGAGGGCCTCCGAGCCTCGATTTTCAGCGCCGCGGGTGCTATTTTTCGTACTCGTACACACTCCCTCCATTTTTCTCGTCTCCAGTCATGGATCGCGACGCTGCCAAGCAGGCCGCCGGTGAGAAAGCGGCCACGCTCGTTGAAAACGAAATGCGGCTGGGGCTCGGCACCGGCTCAACGACGGCCTACGCCCTTGAAGCCATCGGCCAGCGCGTACGGGAGGACGGACTCGACGTGCGGGGGGTCCCCACGTCATTCGCGGCCGAACGGCTGGCTCGCCGTCACGGCATTCCACTCACGACGCTCAACGAAGACGCACGGATAGACCTCGCCATCGACGGGGCCGACGAAGTGGACGACGACCTGCGTCTCCTCAAGGGACGAGGGGGCGCGCACACCCGGGAGAAAGTGGTGGCAACCCAGGCGGAGCGCTTCGTCGTGGTCGTCGATCCCACGAAGAAAGTCGACCAGCTCGGAAGCGAACATCCCCTTCCCGTCGAGGTGCTCCCGATGGCCGTGACGCCAGTTTCCAACACCTTGCGTGACTGGGGTGGCACGCCGGAGCTCCGCATGGCCCAGGCAAAAGATGGTCCCGTGGTGACCGATCAGGGATTCTGGATCACTGACGTACACTTTCCAGCGGCCATTGAGGAACCGACCGCGCTCGACCAGTTTCTGGGAATGCAGCCCGGAGTCCTCGACCACGGGCTCTTCCTCGACGGGGCCACGGACGTGATCGTGGGCCATCCCGACGGAAAGACAACCCACCACACACGCTAACCATTCCCCACCAAGCTCGAGCCAAAAACGAAAAGCGCACCGTCTCTCGACCGATGCGGCCGGAAACGGTGCGCTTCAATCTCCAAAACTGAGAGTCGCCGTTCTTATTGAAGCTTAAAGGTAACCGGCAACGACATCTCCACCTTTACCTTCTGTCCACGCTGCTGGCCGGGCTTGCAGTCCAACTTTTTCACGGCCCGCAGGGCTTCTTTATTGAGCAACTTGTGCACCCCTCGCGTCACCTTCGGATTGACGACATTGCCCTTTTCGTTCACGACGAACTTCACGAAAACTCGTCCTTCAATGCCGGCCTTCTTTGCAAAATTGGGATATTCGACCTCGTCCTGAAGCGCCTTCACGCCTCCACAATCCGGATTCTGCTCGACGACGACGAAAATCTCGTCTTCTTCCTCCTCTTCTTCGGGGGCCGGAGGTCCCTGATTGGTGTTCAGGGACTCGTCCAGATCCAGAGAAGCATCGAAGTCGACATCCTCATTATCGACGGTTTCATTGTTGGGTACCTCGACCGGCACCGGCGGCTTCGGCGGAGGCGGCGGCTTCTGTTCCTGCTTGGTCTGCTGGATCTCCTCCATTTCGACGACCTCCTGTTCCTGGATCTGAACGTCGAACTGCTCATCCGGACGGTAGTCGGTCTGGAAGGCAACAACAAGAATGACGAGGGACAAGGTGAGACCCGCTTCAACAAACACGTGGTACCACTTTCGAAGGTTTGCTCCCTCTTCTTTGCGCAAAGCCATGGTGGAATGCCGTTGTTTTCAAAAGTCGGGGTGGTTGACAGCAGCGTCGTTCCGGTAACAATCCACTTCGTTTACCTCAACTCCAAATGGTTGTTTCGCGGAAACGGAGGTTCGCCCTTCGAGGCGGTCAGTTCGTCGTGGAGGACCGATTCGAGACAGAGCCATTCCAACCGACGAGGGCGTAGGCAACCACGGAGAGAAGAAGGCCGCTCCCATTCGCGAGGGCGTCGTACGGGTCGCCCTGACGCTGAAGAGGGAGAATGTGCTGGTAGACCTCGATCCCTGCCCCGAAGAGACTGCCCCACACCAGAAGACGAAGCCCCCGTTGCCGAAGGTGAGCCAAGGTCGTCGTGGAGGGCGGGCACAACGCCCGCATCCACAATCCCCCGAAAATCGCAAAGAGCCCAACGTGGATCGCCTTGTCGGCACTGAGAGCCGGCCCGATGGGCGACAGCGACGCCGCGGGAATGGAGCACGCCGCCACAATGCCGGCGGTCCAGAGCCAGGCCAGCCATCGGTAGTGGGGCGTCGCGAGGAAAGCGAAGAACTCCATCTGGAACGATCGTTCAATGCGAGAAGGTCGCTCTATGCCGGGTCGGAAGCGAGCCGCTCACGGGTCACGCGGGGCAGTTCGTTGATTAGATCCGACGCCGCCATCGTGCAGGGATCGCGGGTTTCGGCGTATCGGTGGGCGGCGGCGCCTCCCAGGTGAAGGGCCGCGGCCGCCGCTTCAAGGGGCGGTACGCCCTGCGCGAGCAATCCAACGCACTGCCCCGCCAGCACGTCGCCCGTGCCCGCCGTGGCGAGCGCCGGCGTGCCCGTGCTTCCGACGTAGGTACGCCCCGCCGGGCCGGCAACGATGCTCGGATGCCCCTTCAGCAGAAGCACGACGCCCCACCGTCGGGCGTGCTCCTGCACGACGCGGACCCGGTCCGTGAAGTCCACTTCTCCGCCCGCGAGGCGTCGAAACTCCCCGGCGTGCGGCGTGAGGATCCACGACGCGTCGGCATGCTCGGTCCAGTCGGTGTCGAGGTCGGCAAGGGCGTTGAGGCCGTCGGCGTCAATGACCAGCGGGGCGTCGGCGGTCCTAATGAGCCGACGGACGAACTGCCGGGTGGCCGAATTGCGGCCCAGCCCCGGCCCCACGAGCAGGGCGTCGGCTCCTTCGTCGGTGACGAGGGAGGCCGCGTCCGGCGACAGCCCCTCGCCGGTCGTCGGCAGCGGGAGCGTGGGCACGGTCGTCAGCTTCCCAGCAACGGCGGGCTGTGCGGGTTCGGGACAGGCGCAGGTTACGTACCCAGCCCCACTGCGGACCGCCGCTTTCGAGGCCAGCGTGGGAGCACCGGAAAACCGGGTACTTCCCCCGACGACCATCGCCGTTCCCACGCTGTACTTGTACGCATCGGACGCCCGCTCCGGCCACTCGTCTCGCACGGCCGCGTCCGTCGTCCGGCGCACACAGCCCGGCTCCTGCGCTACGCGGTCGATCACGAAGGCGGGAATGCCGATGTCCACGACGTCAACGGGACCGGCGCGATCGGGGCCATCGCCTACGAGCAAACCCACCTTCGGCGCCGCCATCGTCACGGTGCGGTCCGCCTGCACGGCGGCGCCCAGCACCGCGCCCGTGTCGCTGTGGAGCCCCGTAGGCACGTCAATCGCGACGGTCGGGGCCGGGCGCTCATTGACCCAGTCCACGAGGCCGCGAATGGGCTCGCGGAGGGCACTCGTGAGGCCGGTGCCGAGCAGGGCGTCTACGTAGAGGCGCGGGGCGAGCCGGTTTGCGGTGTCCGTGAGGGAATCGAGGCCGTCGAGGACGGCGACGGTGAGCCGGCTGCCCTTCTCTTCTGCCTGCAGTTGCTCCAACAGGTCGAGGTTGCGGGCCGAATCGTCGCTGAGAGCGCCTTCGTCGCTCGTGAGGACGACGTGGACGCGGGCCCCGGCCCCGACCAGCCGGCGGGCCACCACGAGCCCGTCGCCGCCGTTGTTGCCCTTGCCGCAGAGTACCACGACGGCGGCCCCGTCTAGCGGCCCGTACGCGGCCTGAATGGCCTCCGCGCAGCCCCGCCCCGCCGATTCCATCAGCGTGAAGCTTGGGAGACCGTAGTCGTCGATCGTGTAGCGATCCGCCGCCCGCATGGCGTCGGCGGTGAGGGCCGGGGGCGCCGGATGATTGGTCGGGACGTTCGTCATGGGAGAACGGTTGGTGTGAACGAAATGCGAAGGCAGTCGGCCTCATCAGTTCGTCGAGTCGACTGCCGTGGACTCGGGGACCGGAGGCGACGGTTGGGGCAGCGGGGCGGGCAGCAGGAGGGGAATGCGCAGGGGCGCCGGGAGAACATTGGTCCACCGCGGACGCGAGTCGACCCGTTCCTGGCTCCACGTCACGGGCTCAGCCGGCACGTAGGAGCGAATGCGGCCGCCGTCCCACCGGCCGTTCCGGTTTCGATCCAGAAAGGCACGAAACCGAAAAGTTCCCTCGGGCAGTTCGCGAAACACGAACGTGCTTTCCGGAGCCGTCGTTAGGGTGCGACGGTCGAGCGGGATGGTACTTTCGGTGGGAATGAGCTCCACGACGATCGGTCCCGCTCGGAACAGCGAGTCGCGCCGAGCCACGAGGGCGGAATCGGCGCGTCCCGACGCCGGCCGTCCCACGCCGAGCGTATCGGCATCCGCTCTGTTTCGGAACGAGCGAGGGAGGCGTCGCACCGCTGCTGTGTCCGGCGTCGCGTCCGAGCGGGTCGTGTCGGCGAGCACGGCGCGCCCCTCCAGTTCGCCGAGCACGCGGTTGGTGACGCGACGGAAGCGTCGTTCGTACGTGGTGTCGGGCCCCGCAATGGGGCGCAGATCGACGGCCACGTCGACCGCTTCGTTCGCCTGGAGGGGGGGATTCCCCCGAAGGCGATATGTGCGTCCCTCCTCGGTGGCGAGTTCAAACGAGCGCGATTGGCCTGTCGTATCCGTCAGCGACAGTACGCGGCGCAGTCCGGAGACTACTTCCTCTCCCTGATCGGGGCGCAGCCCGGAGACTACTTCCTCTCCCTGATCGGGGCGCAGCCCGGAGGCTACTTCCTCTCCTTGGTCGGGGCGCAGCGCGGTGCTGTCCGGTGCCTGATTGAAGCGCACGCCCGGATGCTGACCCGGAAGAAGCGGATGCGTACCCGCCGAGTCCGGGGACACGTTCTCTGGAACGAAGGTGCGGAAGCGCGTTCGGGTGGTGTCGGATCGCGGTACAGCCGTGAAGCGGGCCGTGTCCGGCACGAGGGCCTGCCCCAGCGTGTCTGTCACGAGGTTGGGCGATAGGGGCAACGCGTGACGCTGGGCTGCCATGGGGGCCGTTCGCAGGATCACCGCGTCGGGCCGGTCGGGCGACTGGTAGACGGATCGGACCGCCACCGGCGTTTCGGCAACCGAGTCGCGAAGCGCCCAGGCATCCGAGCGTCGCTCCCCAAGTTCAATGGGCTCGCTGAAGCTGAGGCGCAGGCGCTTCCGACTCAGGGGCTGCACCCGCTGGAAGCGGGGCGCGAGGGTGTCGACCCTCGTCATGTGCCACGGGACGGAGACGTCGGATTGGCCGCTGTCCGCCATAAGGGCAAGACGAGGCGGAACCGCAAAGGGCTCGGTCGGATCGGGTTGCTGGTTGCGATTGTTGTCTTTCAAAGCCACGACATAGTAGCGCTGCTCCCGCATGTACTCGAACGAAAACGTCCCGTCGCCGCCCGTTTGGGTGCGGTACGCGGGCCGTTCTGGAAGCGGGGTCGGAGGGGTCGTTGCGGAGTCCGGAAGAGCGTAGGCGTAAACGTCGATTTTGGGCTGGGGTTGGCCCTCCTGCGGACGCACGACGCGCCCCTGAATCTGTCCGCGATTGATGCGCGGGCCCGTCGAGAACGCCACGGTGACCGGCTCGTCGAGGGATACGCCGCGAGCATCCCTCAGATTCGTGTCCAATGAAAAGAGATAGGTCGTGCTGTCTCGAAGCGACTCGGGCAATTCGATGCGTACGCCCTGCCCGCCCCAGTCGAACCGCATCCGTCCCTCAAACCGAGGCGTGACCGAAAGGGCCGAGGGCAGACTGCTGCGCTCGACGTACTCTGAAAAGCCGATGTACACTGCGCGCGTGTCGGTCGGCACGTTGGTCGTGTCGCGCACCGGGCGGGTCTCCACGATGGAGGGCGGCGTCTGGTCCCGCGGTCCTCCGCTCGGCGCCACGGGATTCGCACACGACACGAGCACGGCGAGGAGTCCCCCGACGAGAGGGAGCAGGGGGCCATACGCCGTTTTGTGCGGCAGCCCGCCTCGTTTGCCGTGCATTCGTCCAAACGTCCACACATCCATACCTCCGTTCCTACGCATAGATGCCCCGCATGCGAAGCGCCTCGGCGACCTTGCGAACGCCCATGACATACGCCCCAATGCGAAGCGAGACGTCGTGCTTCTCGGCCGTTTCGTACACCCTTGTGAAGGCGTCCTTCATCATGCGGTCGAGCCGCCGGTTGACGCGCTCCTCCGTCCAAAAATAGCCCTGTCGGTCCTGCACCCACTCGAAGTAAGAGACCGTCACGCCGCCTGCATTCGCCAGAATGTCCGGGATGACGAGAACGTCCCGGTCCGCCAGAATTTCGTCCGCCTCCGGGAGGGTGGGGCCGTTGGCGCCCTCCGCGATAATTTGCGCGCCGGTCTCCTGCGCGATCTCGGCGTCGATTTGGTCCTCTTTCGCCGCCGGCACAAGCACGTCCACGTCGAGCCCGAGAAGCTCATCGTTCGTGATGTGCTCGGCGTTCTCATACCCTTCCAGTTTCCCATTATTTTGCTGGACGTGGGTCTGCATCGCCTTGATGTCGAGGCCCTTTCCGTTGTAGTATCCGCCGGTGATGTCGCTGACGGCGACGACGGTGCATCCCTGCTCGGCCAGCAGCTCTGCGGCAACCGACCCGACGTTCCCAAAGCCCTGAACGGCCACCGTGCAGTCGCTCGGGGCGAGCCCGAGCCGCTCCATCCCGGCCATCGTCACGGTCATCACGCCGCGGCCTGTGGCCTCCTGGCGGCCCAGGGAGCCGCCCAGGCCCACCGGTTTGCCCGTCACCACGGCGTTCTCCGTGCGGCGGGCGTGCATCGAATAGGTGTCGAGCACCCACGCCATAATCTGCTCGTTCGTGTTCATGTCGGGAGCGGGGATGTCCTTGTCCGGTCCAAACACGTCGAACAGATCGGCGGTGTAGCGGCGCGTGAGCCGTTCCAGTTCGTCGGGACTCATCTCCGAAGGATTGCACACGATGCCCCCTTTTGCCCCCCCGAACGGCACGTTCACGAGGGCACACTTCCACGTCATCCAGGCCGCCAGGGCCTTTACCTCATTCAGCGTGACGTCCGGCGCGTAGCGAATGCCGCCCTTGCTGGGCCCGAGCACGTTGTTGTGAATGACCCGGTACCCCTCGTACACCTTCACGCGCCCCGAGTCCATCTCAACCGGCACGGACGTGATGTGCATGCGCGTCGGCTGGCACAGATACTCGTAAAAGCCGGGATTAAGCTCCAGAATCTCGGCGGCCACGTCAAACCGCTCCATCATCGACTGGAACGGATCGTCGTGGTCGATGGGAGCGGGTTCGCGGTACACCGCAGGGTCGTGAACGTCGAGATTGAACGGCATGGAACAGAGGAGGTCAAATGCAACAATGCTGGACGACGGGAGACAAAGATCCAGATTCGACGCCAAAAGATCGACCGGCTGGAAGTACAACTGATAACGTTGAACGATTGGAAGCGGATGCAGTTGCTCCCAGCGGTGTCTCAATCGTCCTTCTCTCCGTATTTTCGAATCAGGACCCCGCCGTTTGAGCGCCTCTGTCCTTCCCGTCCCGCTCCCCGTTCGCCCCCCACAGTTGCCGAGATGCCCGATTCCCTCTCCAATCGCCGCCGCAAGGCCATCGCGTCCCTCACCCGTCGCCGCTACCGTCGCCGACACGACCAGACGATCCTTGAGGGCCGTCGCGCGATTGACGCTGCCCTCGACGGCGACGCGCCCCTCGTCGATTGCGTGGTGACCCGTGAGGCACTCGACGACCCCAAAATTCAGCAGCTTCTCGACCGCCTGTCGGGGCCGGTGTCCGTGACCGACGCGGACACGATGGATGCCCTCACGGACGTGACGACGCCGCAGGGCATCGTGGCGGTGGTGGAGCGTCGCCTAGCGGCGTCGGACGAGCTCCCCGATCGCCTCAGCGCGGACGCGACTCTCCTGCTTCTGGATGGTGTGCAGGACCCGGGCAACGTAGGAACCCTCCTGCGCACAGCGGCGTGGTTCGGCGCCGAGGCGGTAGCGGCCGGGCCCGGCACAGCGGGCCTCTACGGCCCCAAGGTGATGCGGGCGGCGACCGGCGGTCACTGGGCCCTCACACTAACGCGCACAGATGCTCCCGGCTCGCTCCTCGACCAGCTGCGGCGGGACGGCTGGTCCCTCTACGGGGCCGACCTGCAGGGAATCCGTCCCGACACCTGGACGCCGCCCCGTCCCTCCGCACTCGCGCTCGGCAGCGAGGCCCACGGCCTCAGCCCCGCCGTGCTCGATCGCCTCGACACGCCCGTCGCGATTCCGGGGGCAACCCATCGTCCCTCCGCCGAGTCGCTCAACGTGGCAGTGGCGGGGGGCATCCTCGTTTACGAGTGGCTCGGGGCGTGACCACTCCGCCAATCCCCTGCTCGCCTCTCCCACTCCGTCGCTGGGACCCATTACGACCGGAAGTGTAAAATATACGCAACGGACGTTACGTCAGGTCAGGCTCGTGTGTCTATGTGAGTGCATTTCACATTTGGGCGCACTTCTCCCAAAGCCCGGTCTCTTGGTGGGGGTCCGGGCTTTTTCTTTGTCTAAGCGGTTTTTTGTGCGCCGCAGGATTCGCCGTTACATTCTCTTTTCCGTGAAGGACGACTCGCATCCCGATTACGGGTCCCTCTCCGCCTGCCCCGGGAAACGGCGGCGGTGCAAGTGCATTCAGCACGACGGTCGTTCACTGCCTCTCACCGAAAGACCCGGTTTCCGAACACATGCCCACCTACACCATCATCGGCTTCGAGAAAGACGGATTCGAAAGCTTTACCAACGTCGCCTCGGCCGACGAGCCCGCGCAGGCAGCCGAAAAAGCCATCCAGGACCAGTTTATTAAGACAAAGGGTCGCCGTCCCCCCGATACCGACGCACTGGCACAGCTTGAAAATGAGACGGGGCTATTCGTCGTCGGCATTGTCGAAGGCGAGCACGACAACCTCGACGTCCTCGTAGATCATTACGAACAGTGGTGACATGGGCAGCACCCTGACCTGGCGACGTTGAGAAGTAGAGCGTCGGGGGAAATCGTTGCGCACGGACAAAAACAAACGTCCCTACACTGAACGCTGCGAGATCCGGGAAGTCTTCTCCTCAACCAGGATCCTAAGGCATCGAGGGAGATCGTCCGCCGGCGCTCCACGAATGGCGCGTCTCCCTCCGCCCGGAATTGTCCCGAAAAGACGATCTCGCCATCTCCGCCGGGAACCGCGACCCGGCACGCTTTCGGGACAAGGCTCCGCAGTGGGCCGGTGTACAACGGGCTTCCCTTCGACTGACGGGTAGCGCGCACTGTTTACCGACTCGTCTTCCGCTATGACCTCGACCCTCCTTGTGCTAAACGGACCCAACCTCAATCTGCTGGGAACGCGTGAGCCGGATACCTACGGCACCGCCTCACTCGACACCATCGAGACCAATCTGACGGAGGCCTTCCCGGACGTCTCCTTCTCCTTCCGACAGCGCAACGGGGAGGGTCCCCTCATCGACCTCCTCCACACCGCCCACGAGCAGGCCCTCGACGGTGTCGTCTTTAACCCCGGCGGATACACGCACACGTCCGTCGCCCTGCGCGACGCAGTGGCCGCCATCGATCCCCCTGTCGTGGAAGTACATCTCTCCAACGTACACGCCCGAGAGGACTTTCGCCGCACCTCACGGATTGCACCGGTCTGCGTGGGACAGATCAGTGGCCTCGGCCCAACTGGATACCACCTGGCTGTGGGGTACTTTCTTGCCGAGTGACGGGGGTAGCGTGAAGGGATCGTTCGGGACCTATCGCGTGTTTCTGTATCTCTTCCGAGAGGCGGCAGGCGGCGATTCAGAACTAGACGATCCGTGCGCACGCACGCACATCATTGTCCGCGAGGGGAGAGATCGCAGATTCCCGAAAGCGTCAGGTTGCTTTCCTCACCCATCGGTAGCTGCGTTTCGGGCGGTGGTGAGTGCGATCGCATTCATGCTGTCGTGGTAAACGAACCTTCGTTGCCGTCGTCTGTCGCCTCCACTCTACGCGTTGACACTCAACCTTCCTCCCCGACCCGATGGCGGGCTACAAAGGACATCTTGCCGGCGCAACGCTCTTCGGTCTCGGGTACGTCGCCGTGCTCGGGTACGTGTTTACCATCGACGCGGC
Organism: uncultured Salinivenus sp.; assembly: GCA_964604815.1. Lineage (GTDB taxonomy): Bacteria > Bacteroidota > Rhodothermia > Rhodothermales > Salinibacteraceae > Salinibacter. The sequence goes on from CAZSBW010000042.1 coordinate 11,191, forward strand.
GTACCGGCAGTTTTCGGCCCTCGAGCAGGTGGGCTACCCGCTGGTCCTCCTCGTACTGGCGCTGCTATTCGGCCTCTGGCCGGACGTGGACATCAACTCGAAGGGCCAACGCATCTTCTATTCGATTTTCTTCGTCACGGACCTTTTCCTCATCATAACGGAGCGGTTTCGTGCGGCTGCGTATTTGGGGCTCGTGGCCCTGCTGCCGGTACTGAGCAAGCATCGCGGATGGACGCACACGTGGTGGGCGATGCTGCTGATCCCGTCGCCCCTGCTTATTCTGCCGTACCTGCACGTGCCGGAGCGTCCGCTCGTCGGATTGCCGTTCTACGGAGCGGCGGTGATGGGCTACCTGAGCCACTTGGTGATGGATCGGATTTCGTGATTGGAGACGCCTCGTCCTGCGGGACTGCTCTCTTTGCGGGAAGCGCCCCTCGCGAACCACGCTGATACGTGAAGCATGACGAGTGGGAGGGGAGCGATGCTGACGTTCGTGCTGCCGATTCTTCGATATGGCGGACTCCACTTCCGATCCCGTTTCTCCGTCCTCCCCGGAGCCCCCCTCCGAGGCCGCCGAGACTGAGGATCCCTCCCGGGACGAGGGCAGCGAGAGTGCCGCCGGGTCCGTGGCAGCGGGTATCCTGTCGAGTCGCATCCTGGGCCTGCTGCGAGAGCGGACGGTGGCCTACTTCTTTGGGGTCAGTGCACACGCGGACGTGCTTCAGGTCGCCTTCAAGTCGCCCAACTTGCTGCAGAACCTACTGGGAGAGGGCACCATCTCGGCGGCGTTCATTCCCATCTACAGTCGGATGGTGGAGGAGGAGCGGCACGAGGCGGCCGGCCGCTTCGCCGGGGCCATCTTCGGCCTCCTGCTGGCCGTGGCGGGGGGGCTGGCCCTGCTCGGCATCCTGCTGGCCGAGCCCATCGTGAGCATCCTCGCCCCGGGGTTTATCGGGGACGCGTCGCGGGTGGCCGCCGACGAACTGGCCGTCAACCGGTTTGATCTCGCCGTGCGGGCAGTGCGCGTGATCTTCCCGATGGCGGGCGTGCTCGTGCTCTCGGCCTGGGCGCTCGGCGTCCTCAACAGTCACAGGCGCTTCTTCGTCCCGTACGTGGCCCCCACGCTGTGGAACGCGGCGATCATCGCCTTCCTCTTCGGCGGGGCCTACTGGGCCACAGGCACGCCCTGGGCGCCCGAGGCGCTCGCGAATGACACCCTGACGGCGCTTCTGATGACGGCTTGTGTGGGGGCGCTCGCGGGAGGCGCGCTTCAGTTTGGTGTGCAGTTGCCGTTCGTGGCGCGGCAGATGCCGGGATTTGAGTTCTCAATCTCGACGCGCGTAGAGGGGGTGCGCGAGGCCATCAATGCCTTTGGGCCGGTGGTGGCGAGTCGAGGCGTAGCCCAGCTCTCGGCGTACCTTGATCTCTTTCTAGCGTCGTTCCTTGCCGTAGGGGCCCTCAGCGCGCTTCGGTACGCACAGCTCCTCTATATGCTGCCCGTCAGTCTTTTCGGCATGTCGGTGGCGGCCTCCGAGTTGCCGGAGCTTTCGCGGCTGACGGAGGAGAAGGTGGCGTCGTTCACCGCCCGCCTGCGCCGCTCGCTCCGCCAGATCGCGTTCCTCACCGTGCCCACGGTCGTGGGCTATCTCGCGTTCGGCGTGCTGCTGGTGGGCGCGCTGCTACAGACGGGACAGTTTCAGGCGGGCAGCACGTGGCTCGTGACGATTGTGCTGGGCGGCTACGCCCTCGGCATCCTCGCCACCACGCTGTCGCGCCTCCTGCAGAACGCCTTCTACGCGATCGGCGACACAAAAACGCCGGCCTGGGTCGCCGTGACGCGTGTCACGGTCTCGACGATCGTGGCCGTGCCCGCCATGTTTTGGCTTGACACGGTTCCGGTCGACCATGTGGTGGGGCCGCTACCGGGCGAGTCGCTGTTCCTGGGTGCCCTGGGACTGAGTCTGGGGGCTACCGTGGGGGCATGGGTGGAGGTGTGGCGCCTGTTGCACGCCCTCCAGTCCCCGATGCCCGACGCCACCGTTCCGTGGTCGGCCTTGCTCCGCATGGGGGGCCTTGCCCTCACCGCCCTCCTGCCGGCCGGGGGCGTATGGAAAATCCTGCCGGAGTGGCACATTCTCCTCGTGGCGCCAATCGTGGTGGGCACGTACGCGGCCACCTACCTTGGCGCGGCTGCCCTGCTCGACTTTGCGGAGATCAAGGCCTGGACACAGCGATTTCTGCAGTAACTCCGGTGTGAGAATTGCTGTCACTCGTGGTTACTGATCCGTGCACGAGTAGGTAAAAAACCTTTTCCGCATGAGGAAGGAGATCTCGAATCCTGGAAATCTCTGTGGAGTTATGAGATTAACCGCAGGACGGTGGTGCTCTCCTTTTGAGTTCCTGCTCCGTTTCTGGAGGGGGTGTGCGTTTTTGGCTGGATCCCAACAGTGTGAAGTTGTTTGATTCGAAGGAGCCTCACCGGCTGAAACTCGGGAATACCCGGGTGTCGACCCGTCCGGCCTTCAGAAAATGGCCGCTCGGAGACCTTTACTCGCGGA
>CAZSBW010000043.1:0-13690 GCA_964604815.1 uncultured Salinivenus sp.
CCCATCGCGCTCGTTGCGCACCCAGCCGCTCACCCCGAGTTGACGGGCCCGCATCTGCGTGAAGTTGCGAAAGCCCACGCCCTGCACGCGTCCAGTAATTCGGGCCGACAGTCGCTCTTTCGTGTCCGTTTCCATGGGATCAATCTCTTTGCGTTCGACGAACGACGCGTCCGTTCTACTGATACGTGAATGGGTTCTTAAAGACGATCTCCGCTGACAGCATGACACGGTTTTGGAGATCTGAGATCTTCTTCCTCGCACGGAGAATATTGTTTATACCCGTGCACGGATCAGTATAAACGCGCAGGCCTTCGAGGTTTTCCGGCCCGAACAGCCGACCGCCACGAAAAAAACGCCTCGTCCCGAACGCGCTCGGGACGAGGCGCAGAACCAGATGGGCAGAGGCCTCTTCCCTCCGGGCCTGCCTCGATCGGACGATCCGAGGCTTACAGGAGGCCCCGGCTCTTCGTCCAGTCCTTGAAGCCCTCTACGAGTTGTTCGAAGGAGTCGAGCACGAAGAGCTCATCCTGGAGGTTGTAGACCTCGTAGTCGTCTTTCTCCACGATGTGCTCGGGGTCGAAGGGATGGACCGTGACCTCGTCGGAAAGAGCATGTGTCACCTCTTCGTTCGAAGAGACAATTCCGGCGCCGAAGATGCGTTCCTCGCCCTCCTCCCGGAGCAGTCCAAACTCGACCGTAAACCAGTGGAGACGCTCCAGCCGGGGCCGGTCGGCGCCCTCGGCGTTGAGGGCCGCCTGTCCGAACAGCTGGTAGAAGTCGGCAAAGTCCGGCTGCGTGAGCATCGGCATGTGGCCGAAGATGTCGTGGAAGCAGTCCGGGGCAGGCGTATAGTCGAGTTCCTCGCGGGGCCGGACGTAGTTCGTGGACGGGAACTTGCGCTCGGAGAGCAGGGTGAAGAAGTCCTTCTCGTGGATCAGGCCCGGCACGTTGGCCACCGTCCAGTCCGTAGCGTCGTTGAGGCGTTTGCTGAGCTCGGCCAGATGGGGAATGCGGTCCGCTTCGAGCCCCAGTACATCCTGGCCGCGCATGTAGGCGTTGCAGGCTCGTCCGGGCAGCTGTTCCATCTGACGATCGACGAGAATCTGCCACGTTTCGTGGTCCTCGTCCGAGTAGCCGGGGTAGTCGATCTCGTCCCCAATCGGAGGTTCCCCCTCCAGCTTCTGCGGGATGGTGCGGGGATCGACGTCCTCTTGCTCCTCCTGTGCCTTCTCGTAGGCAGAGCGTTCATCTTCCGGGGTCGTGGGGGTGTCGACGGCGTCTTCGTCCATCATGGTATCTTGATTGATTGAATTGAGCGGGCAGTTCAGGGCCACGATCCCTTTCGCCGGGTGGAAGCGCTTCCGAAGCCATCCGTCCGGCGACAGGTTCGACGTGACCAGAGTAGACACTTCCCTGTATGCTTCTTACCTGCTTTTGATTCTGCACACTGCTAGTTCTTCACCGTCTCGTCCTTCTGCAGAGCGATGCAGATCACTGCTCCCGATCCGCAGCGAAGTCCACGAAAACGCGTTTCTGCTCGCTCAACCGCTGTCGCCCCGGGGAACTGTTCGGTACACGTGCATGGCTCGGTGCTTCCGAGGTCGCCTCGGCCCGTGAAGGCGATCAGTGAACCCGGGCGTGCTACGACGGTACGTGTACATCTCCACCGCAAGTTGCTGGCCGTCGAAACGACGTTCCGAGTTGCCTTGTCCTTCAGGACGTACGCAAAACGGGAACGTCATTCCGGACTGGCAAGCTCAGCTTGCCTGATCCGGAACCTGCCTGAAAATGGGCTGGAAGTCCGAGTGAGATCCCGAATCTGGGAAGCCGAGCTTTCTGGGAAGCCGAGCTTTCTGGGAAGCCGAGCTTTCTGGGAAGCCGAGCTTCCCTCGTGCGGAATGACCTGCCGGGAAGAATTTGCGTAAGTCCTACCTTGCTTTTGACGCGAGCGACGAAGAGCAATTCGGGATTCCTCCCCGGAATACACGGTGCGCCGTGGGGGGATGCAGTTTCGATCGGTTCATTTGGGGCGCTCAGGCCGGAGGCCGCACGCAGCCTCGCCCTCCGAACTGGTGCCCGGAAGCTGCATTAAAGGGGGCGTTCCTGCACACGTCAGATGTTCATTCCGCAGAATGACCGGCGCGTTTCTCAGACCAAATGCGAGCATTCATTGTGCATTTTGGCCTATCCCGGCCGCGTAGGGACGCATCGCCATGCGTCCCTACATCGACGTTTGAGGTACAAGATTGGCAAGAGAACCCTGCTGGCAGCCGCGGGAAAGGTGCACAACAAACATTCGCAAACGGTATCATGTCGTCTCGCCTGCTTCTGCTCGGTACGTGCGTTTTCGTGCTGGCGATCCTTCCGGTCGCCTGGGGATGCGAGCAGCCGTCGCCTTCAGGGAAGACCGGCCCAGACTCGATTCTGGCCGATTCGCCGCGGCGGTCACTCGATCAATTCGCAGAATCAGGATCACCGTCCCCCGCCGACAGTGCTGCGCGGCGCCGATGGGCCGATTCCCTCGCATCGAAAGGCAATTCGATTCGGAGCGACCAGCCGGCCGAAGCGCGAGAGTACCTTCGACAGGCACTGCGGGTTCGCCGGATGCTTTCCGACTCGATGCAGATGGCCGTGATCCACGGGGACATTGGCGTGACCTACTACTTCCAGTCACGCTACGAAAAGGCGCTCGACCGGTTCGAGGAGGCCCTCCGAATCAGTCGCGAGACGGAGCTGCAGGACGAGGTAGCGGCCAACCTCAACAACGTCGGTCTCATTCATCGCATTCAGGGACGCGACAAAGAGGCACTGGTCCACTACCGCAAGTCCCTAGCCGTCGAACGCGACCTCGGAAATCAGCGGGGCGTTGCCAGCAGCCTGAACAACATCGGGTCCGCCTACCTCAGCCGGGATCGCTATGAAAAGGCGCTGGAGTACTATCGGGAGGCCCTGTCGATTCACCGAAAGCTGGGATACCGGAACGGCATCTCTGACGTGCTCAACAACATCGGGATTGTTCGCAGGGAACAGGGGAAGTACGAAGAGGCACTGCGCCGCTATCGCCAGTCCCTCGCGATCAAACGCGAGCAGGATGACCAGCGGGGCATTACGTACACCTTGAACAATATTGGGAATGCTCACAGAGACCAGGGCCGCTTCGGGAAGGCCCTCCGTCAGTATCATCAAGCGCTTCGCCTGAACCGGGAGATCGGTCGCCGACAGGGGGTTGCCTACAGTCTGGGGCACATCGGAGGCGTGTACCTCGATCAAGGGCGCCTGCCGGCCGCCATCGATACGCTGGAGAAGGCCGTTCGCCTCGGCGAGGAGTTGCGCTTGAACGCGACCTCGCCGGAGGCTCGGCGGTCCTTGCTCTCGGCCCAAATCGAGTCCTATCAGGGACTCACCAATGCATACGTCCGCTCCGGTCAGTCGAATGCGGCGCTTCGGTCCGTCGAGCAGGCGCGGGCTCGTCTCCTGGCCGACCAGCTCGCGGAGGCAGTCGGAAGCGACACGGCCTTTGCGGTGCCCTCCGCACCCGCCCTTCGACGAACGCTCGACGCGAACGAGGCGGCGCTCCTCTACGCAAATCCTGGAACGAGGAGGTCGCTCACCGCCTTGGTCGCCACTCGGGACACCGTCTACGCCCGCATGCTTCCCGACTCGACCGTTCGGGCCGGCGTTAAGCGCGCGCACGCCACCGAACTTCGCCGGATGCGCCGGAAGAAAGGGCCGCTTACGGCCGCGACAAACGGGGGAGACGCCCTCCCCCGGCGCGAGGCGCCGAGCCTCCTGGAGACAATTCGCCTCTATCGTCACTACCTGACCCGAGAGGGCAGGCAAGACAGTCGCCGGCAGGACCTCGCTCGGCGCCTCTACGATCTGCTCATCGAACCGGTCAAGCCGACGCTCCAGACGAAAAAGACGCTGACCGTCGTTCCAACCGGGGCGCTCGGCTACCTCCCCTTCGGAACGCTCCGGGCGGGGGGGCGCCATTTCGTCGAGCGGAAGCAAATCCGCTACGCCCAATCGCTGGCTGTCTTAGGCCAGCTCCAGGAACGAACGTACACCGCGTCTCGGAAGCCGCTCCTCGCCCTCGGCGGCGCCGCCTACGAAGCACCCGCCCCCGAGAGGGACCGGCCGCTTCTCGCGGCAGCACGGGGCGACTCGACCATTCGGAGCGCAGAGCGTGCGTCCCGGCTGTTCCGGTCAGCGAAGCGTCGGTTGGACCGGGGCCGCAGCCCACACCCGACCTACGCCGACCTCGGGTACGACCAGTGGTCGGTCCTCTATGGAACGAAGCTGGAGGTGCAGAAGCTGAACCGAGCAGTGGCCCCGGGCGTGACGATTCTAACCGGCTCGGCCGCCTCTGAAGAGCGGATCCGGCAAATGAGCGCGTCGGGCCGGCTCGCGGACTACCGTCATCTCCACTTTGCGACCCACGGCATCGCGGTACCGGAAGCCCCGCAGCTCTCGGCCCTGGTGCTCTCGCAGGCCCAGGCGTCCGACAGCCTGGCCGAACGGGACGGCTATCTCACGATGCGCGAGATTTCGGAGCTGGAGATTCGATCCGACGTGGCGGTGCTCTCGGCGTGCCGAACGGGGCTGGGACGCATCGTGGCGGGCGAGGGCGTGGTCAACCTGTCCCATGCCTTCCTTCGAGCGGGGGCCAATGCGACGCTGGTCTCGCAGTGGCGGGTCCTCGACTGGTCGACCCAGCAGTTCATGACGGCGGTCTACCGCAAGGCCCAGACGAGCGGTACGTCCTTCGTCGAGGCCGTCACTCAGGTCAAGCGCGACTTCATTTCCGGAAAATTCGGCGAACGCAACACCAATCCGATGCGCTGGGCCCCGTTCGTCTACTACGGCCGAGAATAACGCATCTCCGCAGAGGTCTCCTCTGCCCGAGAAGGGGGGCTCGCACGCTCTTCACGGGTCGGCAAATTCCTGCGTCCAGAAGACGAGCGCGACGACTGGTCATCCCGGACCGCTCGCGTGTAGCAGAGAGTGAAAGGGCCGACGTGGCGTTTCGGTGCACAAACTGGCCGTTCCGATGCCCAACGCGGACGATTTAACAGACTGGTGCCGGCGCTTGAAGGCCTCGGACCGCGAGGCGTACGCCGCCGTGTTTGAGGCGTTGTATTCCTCTCTCTTCCGGTACGTCCGGTCGCTCACGAAGGAGCGCGCCGCAGCGCGCGACATTGCGCAGGACGTGTTCGTGCGCCTCTGGGACGCTCGGGAGACGCTCGATCCCACCCAGTCACTGGAGGCCTATCTCTATCGCACAGCCCGCAATCTGGCGTACAATCACCGGCGCGACGCGGACACTCAGAAAGAAAAGGAGGATGACATTCGACGAGTGGGAAGCCCTACGCCGGCGACGGCCCGAGGTGGGCACCGAATTCGACCCAGAAACGGTTTCCTGCTCGCCAAACGGCCGGGCGTCGTCTGCCGATCTTTCCCAAAACCGAGCCGAACGGGCGTCGGTTCGCCCCGATCGCTCCCGTCGCCGAGCGCGCTGGGTGGGGGCGCTCGCCGTGGTTTTGGGGGTGGCCCTGTCCGCGGCCTGGGTGTGGCGCCGGCCCGTGACGGTGACGGCCGCCCCGGGCCAGCAACGGACGGCAACCCTTCCGGATGGGTCGACCGTGGAGCTTACTGATCCGTGCACGGGTAGGTAAACAATATTCTCCGTTTGGGGAAGACCGTGTTGTGCTATCAGCGGAGCTTGTCTTTAGAAACCCATTCACGTATCAGTAACAGCGGCACAACCCTCACCCACCGGCGCGGATTTCAGTCGTGGCCCCTCGTAGATGCCGAGCGGCGCCGAGTGCGGCTCGACGGCGAGGCCTTTTTTGCCGTCGAAGACGGATCGCGTCCGTTCGTCGTCGAGACGGTGACTGCTCGCGTGGTGGTAAAGGGCACGCGTTTCAACGTGCGGGCCCGCCCGACGGTCGACTCGGCCACCGCGGTAACGGTGGCAGACGGCCGGGTTCAGATACAGAATCGGAGCCACCCCGATCGGACGGTCGTGCTCGACGCGCGTGGACAGACGAGCCGCGTTCCCTCCGAGCGACTCGCTCCAACGTCCCCTCAGACCACGGAGATCGGTCCAGTTCTCGCCTGGCGTCAAAATGGATTCGCGGTGACCGAGGAACCGCTGAAGCAGGTCGTGTACGAACTCGAGCACCGCTACGACACGACCATTCGGCTTCACGAATCGGTGGGCGATCCCCACGCCTCGCTCACTCTCTACTATCCAAATCCGAAGCCGGTCGATACCATTCTCCGCGATCTCTGCACGGCCCTCGATCTCAACTACCGACCCAGGAGCCGGGGATATGAGATCTTCGCTGGACCGAATGGCCAGTAGAAGCGTTTTGAAAAAATGCACGCTCGTCTCCTTCGTTGCCTCCTCCCGATTCCACAGCGTCATGGGGATCTGCTCGCGATGGCTCGGTTTGGTGTGGGCACTGTTGTTTCTTCTCCTGATCACCTGGGGACTGAGCGGCCCGTCCGCGACGGCTCAATCGGCGACGTCTTCGGAGGGCCGGCTGGCGCTCGATCAGGCGCTCGAACGACTGGCGGCCGCCGCCGAAGTGAGTCTCGTCTACGACGCCGAGCTTGTGGCGGAGCACACTACCGCCTGTGCTATCGACGAGAGCGCTCCGGAAGCCACCCTGAAGTGTCTGCTCGCCGGACGGGGGCTCGACTTCGTACGAACGTCGGGCGGGACGTACGTGGTGAAGGAGGACGTCCGAAAGCCCCCGCAGCACCTTTCCGGGACGCTTTGGGGGACGAATGGTCCCGCCCCCCTGGAACGAACCCCATCGGCTCACCCTGGAGGGGCGCGTGCCGCTCGGCAACGTGTTTGCCCTCAATCTGCGAGGCAACGGCATCTGGGGGCGCTCGTGGGGATATCGGCGCGGGTACTACGCGTACCTGCCGCCGGCGGTCTCCGAGGAGAAAGCCGTTGACTTGAATCGGCCCGGCGACCACGTTCTCCCGCCGCTCTACCGCGTGGACGCGAGCCTCGCTGCGTCGCACCGCTGGGGAAACGTGGAGGTGACGGGCCGAGTCGGACTCGTGAACGTGCTCGGCCGTGCCAACGTGGCAGACTGGGGGCTTCGTCCTGCAGGGGACGGCGCTGTGAGCCGGTGGCCGCGGACGCTTCCGGAACGGCGCTCAGTCGTGTCCCTCAAGGTCCGCTACTGAGCGGGGGCCGTTCGACTCGGGAACTGCTTGAGACTGCATTATGCCCAACGCCGATCCGATCCTGCTGGAGCTCTACCGCCACCGCTTCGAAGGCATCGCCGAGGAGATGGGGGGGACGCTCCGGCGAACCAGTTACTCCCCCAATATCAAGGAGCGCCTCGACTTCTCCTGCGCCGTGTTCGACGGGGCGGGCGCCCTGGTGGCCCAGGCGGCCCACATCCCCGTCCACCTCGGCGCCATGCCCGCCAGCGTGGACGCGGCCCTGACGGCCGTCGAGGCGTGGCACGCCGGCGACGTGGTCGTCCTCAACGACCCGTACGCGGGCGGGACGCACCTGCCGGACGTGACGATGGTTTCCCCCGTGTTCGTGGACGAGCAGGAAGAGCCGGCCTTCTTCGTCGCGAGCCGGGCCCACCACGCCGACGTGGGCGGCATGACGCCCGGCTCCCTCCCGCTGGCCACCGAACTCGTGCAGGAGGGGCTCGTCATTCCGCCCGTGAAGCTCTATGAGGGCGGCGCACCGAACGACGACCTCATGCAGCTTCTCCTGCGCAACGTGCGCACGCCGGAGGAGCGGCAGGGCGACCTCGCCGCTCAACGAGCGGCCCACGCCGTGGGCGAACGGCGTCTCCGGGAGCTGGCCGGCGAGCACGGCCCCGCCGAGGTGACGAGGTACGCCCGCGTTCTGCAAGCCTACAGCGAGCGCCGCGTCCGCGCTGCCCTGTCCGACTGGCCGGACGGCACCTACGCGTTCGCGGACACGCTCGAACTGGTGGCGGGCGACACCGCGACCCTCCGGGTGGCAGCGACGGTGGACGGCGACGCCGTCACGTTCGACTTCGACGGCACGGATCCGGCCGACGACGGAAATCTGAACGCCGTGCTGCCCATTACCGAGTCGGCCTGCTACTACGTGGTGCAGGGCCTTACCGGCGGCGAGACGCCTGTGAATGCGGGCAGCCTTGCGCCCGTGACGGTGACGGCGCCGGCGGGAACCATCGTCAACGCCGACGCGCCGCACGCCGTAGCGGGGGGCAATGTCGAAACTTCCCAGCGCATCGTCGACGTTGTCCTCGGCGCTCTGGCCAAAGCGCTTCCCGAGTCGGTTCCGGCGGCCGGGCAGGGCACAATGAACAACCTGACCATTGGCGGCACGCGGCCCGACGGGTCGTCCTTCGCCTACTACGAAACGATTGGCGGCGGCATGGGCGCCGGGCCGGGCGGCGACGGACTGGGCGGGGTGCACGTCCACATGACGAATACGCTCAACACGCCCGTCGAAGCGCTGGAGCAGACGTACCCGTTTCGGGTGACGACCTACCGCCTGCGCGACGACAGCGGCGGTGCGGGCCGGCATCGGGGCGGCGACGGCCTCGTTCGGGTCTACGAGGTGCTCGTACCTGTCACCGTCACCATGCTCAGTACGCGGCGCGCAACGGGACCGTGGGGGCGCGACGAGGGAGATCGGGGCACGCCGGGCCGAAACGTGCTCGTCCATCCGGACGGGCGCGAAGAGGCGCTCCCCGGCCACTTTTCGCGGCGGCTCCCGGCTGGCAGTTGCCTCCGCATCGAGACGCCCGGCGGAGGGGGATTCGGGGGAAGATAGCAGACTGTCCCCCCATTGTCCTCAAAGTGAAAACGTCCGGATCGGTCGGCCCAAGAGGAACTGCCGCCGGCGTCGGGGACAGAATCGGGGACCGACCGCCGGCGGCTGGGCTCTGCATGCAGCAGTCCGAGAGCCCTTCGAAAAACAGCTGAGCATACGCGGGGCAACGGGGACGAAAACGAAGCCTGGAGAGGGAAACGGCCGAGCAAGGACGCGGAGCAGATCAACGGGCCTGTACTGGACATGACGCGATGGAACAGGTTCTTGACTTTTTCGCGGGCACCCTCTAACGCGGATTTGCTGCTTTAAAAGATCGATCAATTTCCCAGCTTCTCTCGCTCAAACGCTCGGAGCCGTAGCAACACGTCGAGGGGTCACTGAGGGTCGGAATGGGACCAAGATTCTTCTCTTCGTCAGTCTCGGTGAAATGGTTTGTCGGCTCATTCCATTTATCGTCGTTCTGCTGGGCGCCGGATGTGAAGAACAGGCCTCCGATGCTTCTCGGGAGGAGGCTCAGGGGAACGCCGACTCAGTGGTGGTAGACCGCGAGAACGCAGAGGAGGAAGAAGGGCCGAGTGGGATGAAAACCGAGCCGGCGGAAGACCCGAAGGGGTCCTCGCCCTCTTCGTTATCGCCCGACCGCACGCTCACCGACGCCCAGAAAAAACGAATTGGTCCCAGACTCCAGCGCGTCATTCGAGGAGAGGATCCGGGCATGCGACCGGTTGAGTCGGTGGGGAAGCGAGGGACGGCGTCAATCTACGAAGTCATCATTCGATGCAACGATGCGGAGGCGCTTCGGGGGCAAGAATGCAAACTTAGTTGAAACAGCAGAAGGGGTTCTTCCCCTCATTAGGCGTGAGCAGTCATTTCGGGATCTCATTCCCTGGAACCTCCTTCCTGGCCGTTGGAAGGAGGTTCCGGGTTTTTCTGTGGAACTTTCGATTCGGATGCTTCCTTCCTTCTTCAGAATTGTCTTCCACGCTTGTCCAGAGCCAGGGGAGACACTCAAAGCGCCGGGTCCTTGAAGGGCTCGTGAGAATGCGCCGCCACCGAGGCAATGTCGTAACGGGAGGAACGTTTGCCGGTAATCCGAACACTGGTCTCTTGAACAGCAACCTTCACTTCCACCATGGAATATACGACGCTTCATCCAGATCTTCCGGACGCCTCGCGCGTCGGCCTGGGGACGTGGGCCATCGGCGGCTGGATGTGGGGCGGCACCGACGAGCAGCAAGCGATCGATACCATTCTCTCGGCCCTCGATCGGGGCATCACCGTGATCGACACAGCGCCGGTCTACGGGTTTGGGCGCGCCGAGGAGCTCCTTGGCAAGGCCTTAAACGAGCATGGGAGTCGAGACGACATCGTCCTCGCCACCAAAGCGGGGCTGGACTGGTCGGACGACACCCCGTACCGCAAGGCAACGCCCGAGCGCATCCGAGCCGAGATTACCGACTCGCTGGAGCGGCTCCAAACCGACTACGTTGATCTCTATCAGGTGCATTGGCCCGATCCCCTCGTGCCGGTAGACGAGACGGCCAGAGCCCTGCGAGCCCTTCGCGATGAGGGCCTCATTCGGGCCATTGGTGTGAGCAACTTCCAGGCCTCGCAACTGGACACATTTCGGCGAGCCGCCCCCCTCGACGCGTGTCAACCGCCGTATAATCTGTTCGAGCGGCAGATTGAAGACGACGTCCTTCCGTACTGCCGGCAGGAAGACATCAGCCTGCTCACCTACGGTGCACTCTGCCGCGGCCTCCTCAGCGGCAAAATGTCAATGGATCGCACCTTCGAAGGCGACGATCTCCGCAACTCAGATCCGAAGTTTCAGGAGTCGCGCTTCGAACAGTACCTCGACGCGGTGGACCAGCTCGATCAGTTCGCCAGAGACAAGTATGATCGGCGCGTCATTCACTTGGCCGTCCGCTGGATTCTAGATCAAGGCGTGGACGTGGCCCTGTGGGGCGCTCGCACGCCCGATCAACTCGATCCTATCGAGGACGTAAGCGACTGGTCGCTTGCCGATGACGATCTCGCCGAGATTGATCGCATCCTCGACACCACGATTGAGGACCCTGTCGGTCCCGAGTTCATGGCTCCTCCGTCCCGGGAAGATCTCGAATAAGAGGTGATGCGGGGCAGCAAACCAAAAGAAAAGGGACTCGTGCTCCCACCGGCACGAGCCCCTGCGGCAACACCGGTCGTCTCTGCTGGAGAAGAAGGGGGCCTCGCTCGACAGCAGATCCGCCCGGCAAGCAATTCCCCGTTCGGCTGCGATAGAATACGAACGGAGAACACTGCCGCTCTTAGAGTCAAATGTCCACTTGGCGTTGAACCGGAACTGGTTCGCAACCTCAGCGTCGTTGAAAACAACAACGACACGAGATTTCGTCTTGCAGAATCTTGCGGGTGCCGTGTAGACTGCGGATTTTGACCAACCAAATAGACTGCGATGAGCACTGGTCAGTCTACTGGAATGGAGCAGGAGCGGCTCACCTCCTTCTCTCGGTATCAGGAGTACGTGCCGGGCCGGACGGTGGTATCGAGCGGAGACCAGATGGACGAGGACCTTCGACTCCGGAGTCACGTCCTGCCCGCCGAACAGGAGGCCACTTCCGTACCGCCTATTCCCCAACACGTTCTCACGTTCGTATACGCCGGCTCTATTCAGGGGGCCCGACGGGTAGCAGGAGGGCCGTGGCGGTGGTTCGACACGTTGGCCCGCGGGCACATGACGATCTACCCAGCCGGATGCTCTGCGGCGCTTCGCTGGAAGGCCGAAGGTTCGATTCGGACGACGAGCCTCTACGTCGCTCCCCAACGGCTTGAAGACGTGGGCCTGCAGATGGGACTGGCTCCCTCCCACGTCGAACTTCCGGACCGCTTCAACGTGGCAGAGCCGGAACTGCAGAGCCTCGCGCAGAAGCTTCGGCGAATCGCTGCGGCCGGCACAGACGACGATCCCCTCTACCTACAGACTGCGCTGCAGTCGATTGTGGTGCGTCTCCTCCGAGAATATGGAACGACGTCGCCCCCGGAACGAGAAGAGAAGGCAGGACTCTCCCGCGCTCGCCTGCGGCGGGTCGAACGGTACGTTCGTTCGCACCTTGATGCCGATCTCTCTCTTGACGATTTGGCCCAGGAGGTGGGATTGAGCAAGTACCACTTCGCGCGTCGGTTCAAGGAGCGGATCGGCCAGTCTCCGTATCAGTTCGTGATCTACGAGCGCGTTCGTCGGGCGCGCTCCCTGCTTCGGAAAACGACGCGGTCGCTCGCGCGGATCGCGTTCGACGTAGGATTCAGTTCACAGAGCCACTTCACGCGCACATTCAAACGCTACGTGGGCGTCACGCCGGGGACGTATCGGGCAGCATGGCGCTAACGGCTGATGTAGCAGGAGGAGGTTCAGCCCAAAATGCTCTTCCTCTTTCCTCTTCCGGCTGGGTCGGTTGAGGAGGAGGCGCATCCAATCAGCCCTGTGCCAACGGCGATTTTCTTGCCTCAGAGTGCTCGAAAATGCACAACCATCTTCGGGAAACGTATTAAGCGGCGTTCCTTGCCAGCAGCCGAAGCGGGCGCAATTCAGCGAGGGCCGCAACCACCAGACAGCGGTCCCAAGACACCTCTTTGGTGTCGTCAGAACCGAGTCTTCGGTGTGTGGCGGCATCGACCGAGGCACGTCGAATCGTCCGCTCAACGAGGTGCTGAATGAGATGTTGACGGGACACCGTTGCACTCACCCCAAGATGTCGTCGCGCCTTATCTGATACATCCAAGTGCCGATCGAAAAAGTCCCGAACAGCCCGAATTGTGTCCATGAGCCTAGAGGTTCGATTAGAAGAGGACCGTAGAGCGATCCCGCTGCCGCCAGACTGGAGGAAACAAGTCAATGGATTCTGCAAGCGGGAAGTCGTTCCAGTCTACCGGTTGTTGCACGAATGGGAAAGTCGCACATTTACGTAGTGGAGAGTACGTTGTCTTCTCTCAGCAATCTATGCATCAGCCGCTTCGCTGTCCACCGAAGCGAGGTAATACTTGTGATAACCCAGTGTGCGAGGGCATGCGAATGGGGCGCGACGGCAGGCAGAATGGCCCTCGTCGTAGAAGTTTGCACCACAAAGGGACATCGAGGGCAAACGTCACGCGGAAAGGGTCGGGTAATCAGTCCGCCCGACCGAAACAACAGGTGCCTCGGCAACGACGCACCTGCGTCTGCACACGAGTCATGGGCGAACGACCGGACCGTCCAGTAAAGGATTTCGGTCCATGGGATCTGGAAAACCGGTTGGCGCGAAAGGGAGCCGTGTAGGGACCGAGGATGACAATCGGACGCGAACGCATTTTGCTCAGGGCGTTCCTTGGATCGGTCGCATCCGTCATGCCTCGTCCACGAGGTTGGCCGGGGTCTCCCAACTGTTGCCGAAGACAAATTCAGGGAGGGATTGGCGGGACCGAGGCGAGGTTTCGGCTTCTTTTTTCGTTTCGCTGAGCACGTCGGGATCCCCGAGGTACCCCACTGCTAGACCCGCCATTGGTTCAAAATCGTCCGGCACGTCATAGGTCTCACGGGCCTCGTCCATCTTGATGCCGGCCATCTGGTGGACGTAGAGGTCCATTGCGGTGGCCTGGAAGGTGAGGGCGGCGGAGGCGGCGCCGGTGTCGTGTGGGGCGCATCGGTTTGGCTGGTCGTTGGACGAAAAAGTCGTCTTGTAAAACGACATCATCAGCACGGGGGCATTCTGGGCCCATTCCTGATTGCCCTCACTTAAGCAATTGAGGAGCCGCTCGTACGCTTCCGGATCCTTGTGCCGCGAGGCTACGACGTAGCGCCAGGGCTGCTCGTTGTAGGAGGACATCGTCCATCGTGCCGCC
>CAZSBW010000044.1:0-13495 GCA_964604815.1 uncultured Salinivenus sp.
GCGTCGACTGGGGCACCGCGCCAAGGGCCTTCCCACAGGCCGAGCCCGCGCCGTGCCCCGGCCACACCTGCAGGTGATCGGGCAGGTCGAGGAAGCGCTGCACCGAGCGGTAGAGGCTGCGGGCGGAGGGCTCCATCGCCCCCTCCACGTCCGCCGCCGACTCCAGCAGGTCGGGCCGCCCGAGCGAGCCCACGAACACAAAGTCGCCCGTCACGACGCCCATCGACTCGTCCGCCCCGGTGCCCGTGTCGCGTACGAGAAAGGACAGGTGCTCAGGCGTGTGACCGGGGGTGTGCAGCGCCGTAATCTCCACGTTCCCAATCGCAACCGTGTCGCCGTCGCGGAGCCACGTCACGTCGTAGGTCCCTCCGTCGGTCTTGGGACGCCGGGGCCACTCGTACTTCCAGTCCGCGCCGCCCTCGTCCGAGAGATAGAGTTTTGTGTCGTAGCGCTCGCCCAGTTCGCGGGCGCCGGACAGGAAGTCGGCGTGGATGTGCGTTTCGGTGACGGCCGTGATCTCGACGCCCTCTTCCTCGGCGATGCGCACGTACCGGTCCACGTCGCGCTCCGGATCGATCAGGAGCGCCTCCCCGGTGCGCTGACAGCCGATGAGGTAGGCGTACTGCGAGAGCTTCTGGTCGGTGATCTGTCGGAAGAGCATGGCGCGGGCGGGGCGTTGTGAGGGGAGGCGGATGCACTTGGCGGGCGGGCCGCAGGGAGGGTGCGGCCGGAAATACGTTTCCAAAAAAAAGGATCTTCAGGACCGGTCCGCAACCGCTTCCACTCGATCACATCTTAATTTTGGTCGATCTCTTCCGTCTTTGACAGTCTAGACCCGCTCACTCCCACGCTCCCATGCCCCCCTCACTCGTGCATTCCGGGCGGTTTCGTCGATCGGAGGCAAAAGAGCTTCCATCCTCAGAAGAAACGATCCAAGATACGATTGCCCTGCACACCCGTGGCGCAAAGGGGAGACGAAAAAGGCGGTCCTTGCTTCTCTTTCGGGGACGACCAGACATTGAAACGGGTTCTCATACCGTTTGCGAATGTTCACCGTACACCTTTGGGGGCTTTCTCCTTCGCCCGCGTTGGCCTCCGACGTGGATGTAGGGACACATCGCGGGCCGAGTGGAACGAGGTCATGCCTCTGGTGCATGCGTCCCTACGTGCACGGAACAGGCCAAAATGTACACCGAATACTCGCATCTGGTATCAGTCGCCCTGCTCCTTACAGGCGGGCCGGGGGCGGTTTTCGGTCGTTGACGAATCGAAGGCGCGTCCCGCCTGGAGGTCCGCCGCATGGGCAAACAGGTCGAATTGCACCTCGACCCGATTTTTGACCTTGATGAGGCCGAGGGCCTTCGTCGGGGGCTCAATGCCAAAGTAGGTCATGCGAATCGCGTGGCAGCCGCGAACGCGGAATCGGCGTTTGTCGAACGCGCGGCCGGTGAGGTGGATGCGGCGCAGTCGCTTTTTGCCGGCAATAGTGAGCGTGCCGAGCACCTCGATCTGACGCCAGTCCGGCCGCCCGGGGACCGGGTCGCCGACAGTCGCGTGCACCAGCTCGAGCCGGATGGTGGGATGCTCCTCCATCTCGAGGGTCTCCTGCAGGTCCTTCGTCATCATCCGTTTTCCACAGTCGAAGGCCTTCACGGGCACGCGGACGATTGCCTGGGGCTGCCTCTCGCGTTGGGAGGCCCGATCGCTGGTCGACGACCGGACGGTCCGGGCAGGTGGAAGGGTCGCCTCCCCCTCCACCCGCTTTACGACGCAGGTAAACGCATGCGTGGTGGCCTCTCCCTGAATCCAGAATCGGCTGTCCGGGTGCACCCGAATCTGAGTTCCCTGCCCCTGCGCCCCCGCTTCCAGAACGCCCCCACTACACAACAGCAGCCCGGCGACGACCAGCGCGGAACAGAGACGAGAGAGGCTGATCCCCTCCTCACGCGAGCGAGAGGCCCCTCTCAGAACACCAAATGCCATAAACGATCTCGTTTCGTCGAACAGAGCGGCGTTCCCACACGAAAGCCGCCTCCCGTCCCGCCGTACAGTACGGCCCGGGACGTGGAAGGCGGCTGAGGTCTTTCGGTACGGGGGTCGCGCGCCACGTAGCGGCCGTCCCATCCACCGACGGGCGCTACTCCGAACGGGGCGTCAGGGCCACGTCAAAGCCGACCCGGATCGGGTCTTTTACCTTGATGGCCCCGAACATGAGGGACGGACGCTCGACCTCGTACGTGCTCAGCTTCAGGCGTTGATCCCCGCGAACGCGAAGCGTCCCGTCGGACTGCTGAATCCCTTTGGCCGACAGCGTTACGGCGCGCGTGTTTCCCTTGATCGTCATGTCGCCGTTCGCGACGACGGAGAAGGAATCGGCCGCTGCCTCCGCCACCTCGACGTCGGAGGAGACAAACGAAATCGTCGGGTGCTCCTCTTTCTTCACGGCCTCGTGGGCGTGTCGCTGCAGCCGATCCTTGTCCGACACCATGTTTTTCACCGGCACCTCGACCTGAATCTCTCGGATCGAGGCGAGTTCCTCCTCCCCTTCTGCCAGCAGTACGCTGCCGGTGATTTGCGTCACGTCCATCGTCCAGTCGCGGACATTGGAGGTGCCATACACCGTCATGGTGCTGTTCTCGTTGTCAAATTGGTACGCCGAGGAGTCGGCGGGCGGAGCAACGGAGGTCGCCGCGGTCGGGGCGGCGAGCAGTCCCCAAATCAACACAAGTGCGAGGGAAAGTCTCATGGGAATCGTCGGTTGGTTCGGAAAATGCTGCCGGCCCCCGAACGAGCCGGGTCCCACAGCGGGGACCCCGCTCGTTCAGAGCAAGCCCGGCAGCCCTTGGTGGAGTCGATAGACGACGACAGAGGGAATTCGGCACCCAAACTAGAAGGAAACGACGCCTTCGATCATTAAGCCGCTAAACTCGGCTCCATATTCGGGCGTCTTCATGTCCACCACGCCGGAACCGGTCTGAACCTTTTTCGTCTCCGGATAGTCCTCGTACGACTGTGTCACATATCCGGCCTTCACCAGGATGTTGTTCGTCATGAACCAGCCGGCGCTGACCTGCCAACGGTTGACCGTAACCTCATTCCAGTCGGCAGGTGGAAATGGTGGAGCAAACGGATTCGTCTGATCCGCTGACAGTTCGAGGTCGCCGCTCATGGTGTTGTAGCGGGTACCTACGTACAGATCGTCGTCCAGGAAGCGATATACGGCTTCTCCTGCGTACTGATTGAGGGTGCCGTCGTCCAGGCCGCCTCCTCGATTTCCGGTTACGTTTTCGATGGTGCCCAACAGCTCGAGGCCACCGACCTTCACGAACGGATTGACCATAAATGCGGTAATCTGGTCACCGAAGCTACTCCGGATACGACCCGACCAGTCCCCACCACCAAGTCGATTAGCGGCAGCAATGACATTGTAGTACCGGCCGCCGGCGCGATCGCCTGAATGCAGTTGGCCGTCGTTAGACTTGGCCGTGTAATACACCGAGCCCGTCAGCCGCACGCGAACGAGGTCGTTGAACTGCTTATCGTAGCCCAGCTTCCCGTGGAAAGACGGAGCCCGGGCGTCCGGACTGGTCACAGTCGGGTGCAGCGCACCGCCAAAACCCCCGACGACGAGAAATCCGTTGGACTGGAACCGGGCTTCGGCTCCGACCTCGGTCGTGAAGGCGTCAAGGATATTGTTGCCGACAAAGGGGTTTTGGATCGCGTCCGCGTTGTCGGTGCGCCGGAAGTGGGCGTCGCCGTAGTTCGGCATAAAGTGCCCGGCGCGAATCGACAGGTTGTCCATGACTCGATCGACGGCCTCATTGTCAAACATGGGGAGCTCGTCGACCTGCAGGTACCCGCCTTTCACCCACGCCTCATTGTGGTGTCGGGACGACAGGTAGGTGCGCACGTGCAGCTGGATACCCTGAGCAAACTGCGCGTCAAGGTCGAGGTTGGCCGTGGCAAGGTTAAAGCCGCGGCCGATGTCAATGAGGTTGTCGTGATTGTTGCTGTGACTGATGGACTGCAGCTGCTGGGAGAATGCGCCCCCAAGCTCAACAGCAAAGCCATCGTACTCGACCCCGGGCTCGGTCGAAGACTCGAAAGTGTTTATCCCATCCTGCCCGACCGGATTGTTGTACTGAATGTCCTTCTTCTGTGCGACCGCTGTGAGCGGCAGTGCCGCCGCGACCGCGAGAATGAGAACGATGCGAATAGTGCGACCAAAGAAATTCATAGCGTAACCAAGGGATTTTGCGAGAGAACGATTTGTGTCACGGCCCTGGCAGTCTTCTTCGACTGTCCCCACCTCGTGACAATTCCAACGTGCCGAACCGCGCGGTCGAACGTTGACCGCCGGGACCCGACATCGCCACCCGGTATTCCTTACCCGGCGGGTAGGAGCAGTCCCCCACCCCTGTGGGGACCTCCCCCACCTTCGTCTCTGCGGGGGAGCATCAACACGCTACGTGCCCGACCCAGAATCCGCCATCGAGCGGGCCGGGAGCAGCGACCGATCCCCGGCCCGAATCAAAAGCGTGGGACACGGGACGCGGCGGAGGACACGGTCGGCCACCGGGCCCAGGGACGGCTCCGGTTGGGCGCCCGCTCCGTGCGACGCCAGGACCAGCAGATCCACGGCCTGCTCGGTCACGAAGTGGGCAATGCAATCGGTCGGCTCGCCGAAGACAATCCGCGTGCAAATCGGCACGTCGGAGGGGCGCCCCTCCTTCAGAAACTGCTGAAGACGGCGGCGCGCCCGGTGCTCGGTGAGAGTGGTGGTGCCCAGTGAGAGCCGATCGACCGGTGTGAGGGCCACGTACGGGCTCGTGTCGATCACGTGGAGCAGCGTGACCGAGGCGTCGTAGCCGGCCGCCAGCTCGGTGGCGTGGCGCAGCGTGTGAATCGACTCGTCGGACAGGTCGGTGGGCACGAGAATGTTCTCGATAGCGTCCGGCGGGTCGGCCTCGTTCGTCACAAAGAGGGGGCTTACCACCTCGTCGACGAGGGCCCGGGTCCAGTCGTCCGCAAGGGGCGGAACGGCGCCCCGGTCTGGCGTTGAATCGAACACCAGCAGCCCGCCGCCGGTATCGTCCATCACGTCCCGGATCGCCCGCCGGGCTGCCTCCGGCTCGTCGGGCACGGAGAAAACGTGCGTGGTGAACGAAAGTCCCGGGACGAGGGACGCGATTTGGGCCTGAACCTGTTCGGTGAACGCCGATTCCTCAAGCGCCTGGAGAGACACCACGTACAGGGGAGGGTCCGTGTCGGCCGCCCCCGCCGCCGCACCTACCAGGTGCACCGCCTGCCGCAGCGCCACCGACGTGGCAGCGGGCGGGGACACGAGACACGTTAACCGATCAATCTGAAGCATACCGATCCGTGAACGAGGGTGAGGAAATTCATCTCGGCTCGGGGGCTACGTCCCCCTTCAGGCGAGTTCGATCCGTCCGAACGGCCCGTCGGCGAGACCGCCAGAGAAACAGCACGGTAGCCCGACGGGAGCGCCCTCCAAACCTGGGGGCGTCTTCTAGGTAATAAAATGGACGACCGCCTGTCCGGGAACCGGTCGGTGGTTTGCCGCACCGTAGGAACATCAGCACTCCGAGTGTGGGGCGATGTCCCACCCCCGTCCATTCGGCGCCCCAGGGCCCACCCTATCGGGCTCGGGACAATCTCGGCCGAGCCCTCGCCTGCCCCACGGCACTCCGCCTTTCCTGATCTCGCGTAGCCGCATGCTCGATCGCTCTCAACGCCTGCTGTTTTACGGCCTTCTCGGGCTCCTCGCCCTGGCGTTCTTTCTGCTCGACTGGTTCCTGCCGCCGGGGATCACCGTCGAACTGCTTCAGGTGGGCATCGTCCTCCTCACGCTCTTCGTCGAGGGGCGCCGATCCACACTGGTAATTGGGGGCGTGACGACCCTCTTCGTCGTCGCCGGGTACGGGGTGCATCTCTATCGCGGGGACCCCCTCGACACGCTCGCCAATCACGGCATCACCCTGCTGGGCCTGTGGGGGGCCGTGGTGGTGGTTCTGGCCTACAAGCACGTTCTCCGCACCCGGCGCGAGAGCGAAGCGCAGGCCCAGACCATTCTCAGCACCACCGCCGACGGCATCCTCACCATCGACGCCGACGGCACGATTCGCTCCTTCAACCCGGCCGCCGAAGCCATTTTCGGGTACGACGCCGCGGAGGTGGTGGGCAAATCCCTAACGGCTCTCCTCTCCCCTGCCGACCGGGAGGCCCTCGACGACGCCCTGCGCTCGTACCGCGAAACCGGCGCCTCCCCCCTCGTCGGCACCGACCGAGAACTGCAGGGCCGGCGAAAGGACGGCTCCACCTTTCCGATGGAGGTCACCGTCAGCGAGGTGGAGGGCGAAAATCGCTCTCTCCTCACGGGCCTCGTCCGCGACATCACGGCCCGAAAGCGACACGAGCGACGCCTCAAGACGCAGTACCTGACCGCGCACATCTTCACCGAGTCCGACTCTCTGTCCGTCGCCGCTCCCCGCCTTCTCGAAACCATCTGCGAGCAGCTCGACTGGGAGCGGGGGGAGCTCTGGACCCCCACCCCCAACGAACGCCGGCTCGAAAACGCCGAAATCTGGCGACACACGTCAGGAGACCACGCCCCCTTCGAGACCGCAACGGACCAGACCACGCTTACGCCCGGCGAGGGCCTGCCCGGCGCCGTTTGGGCCGACAACGAACCGAAGTGGCTGCCTGACGTGCGCGAGCACGAGAACTTCGTCCGGGCCCGGGCGGCGACCGAGGCCGACCTCCGGGCCGGCTTTGCCTTCCCCATTCGCCTCGGCGACACGGTCTTCGGTGTCATGGTCTTCTTCAGCCGCGAGATCCGGGAGCCCGACGAGGGCCTCCTGCAGATGTTCTCCGTCATCGGCAATCAGATCGGACAGTTTACCGAACGGCGGCGCACTGAAGAGGCCCTACAGAAAACAGCCGAGCGCCTCAGCCGGGCGCAGGAGGTGGCTCAGCTCGGCAGCTGGGAGCACGATCTGACGGACGGTACCACGGTGTGGTCCGACCAGATGTACCGTCTCTTCGGCGTCGCCCCCGATGCCTTCACCCCCACACTCGAATCGGTTACGTCGTTTTTCCCGGAGGAGGACCGGGCGACGTTCGAGGAAGCCATGGCCGAGATTCGCGCGGGCGAGTCCTCCTTCCGGCTGGAGCACCGGCTGGAGCCCCGGGAGAGCCCGGAGCGATGGGTGCTCACGCAGGCCCAGGTCACCTCCGACGAGGAGCGGCTCGTGGGCACGACGCTCGACATCACGGAGTTGAAGGAAACGAAGAAGGCCCTGCGCGAGAGCGAGGCCCGCGCCCAGGCCATTCTCGAAACGACGGTTGACGGCATCATCACCATCGACCGGGACGGCACCATCGAGTCGTTCAACCAGGCCGCCGAGGAGATCTTCGGATACGACGCGGAGGAGGTGATCGGCGAGAACGTGAAGGTGCTCATGCCCTCTCCCTACCGCGAGGACCACGACGAGTACCTCCGGAGCTACCACGAAACCGGCCGGCGCAACATCATTGGCATCGGGCGCGAGGTGACCGGCAAGCGTAAGGATGGTTCCACCTTCCCTATGGACCTGGCCGTCAGCGAGGTGGAGCTCGGCGACCGGACGATCTTCACCGGCATCGTGCGCGACATCAGCGAGCGGCGGCGCCTGGAGAAGGAAATCCTGAACGTGAGCGAACAGGAGCGCCGTCGCATCGGTCAGGACCTGCACGACGGCCTCGGGCAAATGCTCACGGGCATCGGTCTACTGAGCCAGGACGTGACCCAGCACCTGGCGGACGAAAATCACGATCGCGCCGACGACATGGCCGAGATTACCGAGCACATCAAAGAGGCCGACCAGTACGCCCGCGACCTTTCTCACGGACTCATTCCCGTGGACGTGGACGGCAACGGCCTGCCCGAAGCCCTACGGCGACTCGCCCAAAACGCCGAGCGCCTCTTCGACGTAGACTGTGACTTTCAAGAGGTGGAGACAGCCCTGGTCCACGACAACAGCATCGCGACTCACCTCTACCGCATTGCCCAGGAGGCCGTCAACAACGCTGTGCGGCACGGCGAAGCCGATCACATCCGCATCCTGCTGGCCACCGGGGACGAACAAATCCGCCTTCAGGTGCGGGACGACGGGACCGGCTTCCATACCGACGAAACCGATGAGGAAGACGGCATGGGCGTCCACATTATGAACTACCGGGCGCGGATCATCGGGGGGACGCTCGAAATTAACAGTACACCCGAGGAGGGCACCGTGGTGACCTGCACGCTCCCCCGCCGGGCCTACGCCGAGACAGGAAGCAAACCGACGTCCCCAACGGAATAAACGCCCCGATGAATCGTGGGAGATTTCCCCGCAGCCGATTTCGCCAGTCTCCCCCTTCGATCGTGGGGGCTCCGCTGCTTCCTTGCGACTCGGAATCCTCGTATCCTGTTGCTCTGAATCCCTTCCGGACGCACACGAACTTTGCATTCAATGCTCCCAAGTCCATGACCGACATTATTTTGGTGGACGACCATCCCCTGATGCGAAAGGGCCTCGTCCGCACGATCGAGAACGAAGTCGACCTAGACGTCGTCGGCCAGATGAGTAGCGCCGAAGAAGCCCTCGACGAGATCGAAGACCTCGATCCAGAACTGGCGATCGTGGACATCTCGCTCCCCGGCATGAGCGGAATGGAGCTCATCAAGCACCTCCAGTCGCGGATGCCCGACCTCAGGATTCTGGTGGTGTCGCGGCACGACGAGACCCTCTACGCCGAGCGCTGCATTCGGGCCGGAGCCAAGGGATACCTCATGAAGCAGGAAGCGGGCGACATCATCGTGAAGGCGATTCGCAAAGTGCTCAACGGCCGCATTTTCGTAAGCGAAGAAATCAACGAGCGCCTGTTGCAGAGCATGGCCGAGGGCGGACGGGAGCGCGTTATGCAATCGCCCCTGGAGGTCCTGAGCGATCGAGAGCTGGAGGTCTTTGAGCTCACCGGGAAGGGCTACTCCACCCGCGACATTGCCGAGCGGCTGCACCTGTCGGTGAAGACCGTCGAGTCCTATCGCGCCCGAATCAAAGACAAGCTGAACCTCGACTCCGGCAACGAACTGATGAAGCACGCCGTGCAGTGGGTCGAAAGCGAAGACGCGCCGTGAACGCAGTGAGCAAGTAGTTTTAGACTGCGCCGTGAACGCAGTGAACAAGTAGTTTTAGACTGCGCCGTGAGCGCAGCGAACAAGTGGTTTTAGACCGCGCCGTGAGCGCAGCGACGAGGGCCGCCCCTCTGGATCCGCGCGCTTGTGAGGAGGTCGGCGAATGGACCCTGCGGACCGCGGTTTCACTTCGGTGGTGGGTCCCAGCGTTGGTCCCATCCTTCGCCCCCGAACTTCCAGGGCTGAGGACGCCGGCGTTAAGGGTTCTGTGGTCAGATCGGCGGCCCCACGTCGAAATCAGAATGCCAAGCACGTCCGCGCCTCGCGCCTGAGCCCTCCGGGTGTCGGTGCCGTCCAGCCCGGCAGCCCCCCTCCCCGTAGCGTCGACGACAGAAACACCGCGCGCACCCGAAGGGTATCCACCAAAGCCATCTTCCCTCGGGAGTCCCGAACACAGACGAAACGGTCTGTTCCTCGTTCGACGGCGAGGCTCCCCTCGTTCCCCCGCACCGGTTCTCATACGTCCATGAGTGAGCAGACGGCCCGCCTCGTCGCCCGCCTCCGCGATCGCCTTCGGCAGACGACCCGCCGCATGACCTGGGCTGAAGTCGCGTTTGGAACCGCGGTTGCAGTGGGCGCGGTTGCCAGCGTGTGGCTTCTCGCCACCCTTCTGGAGGCCGGTCTCTGGCTCGGCACCGCTGCCCGCACTGCGCTGGCAGCAGCCATCGGAACCGTCGCAATCGGCAGCGTGGCCGCCGTGCTGGCCCGCCCCCTCGGGCGCCTCGTCGGCTTCGTGTCCGGCCCCTCCAACGAGGAAGTGGCCCGGCAGGTCGGCGAACACTACCCCAGCGTGGCCGATCGGCTCGTAAACCTTCTCCAGCTGGCCGAGGGCAAACGCAGTCACGCCCCCGCTCCCCTCGTCGACCAGGCCGTCCAGAACCTCGCCGATGACCTCGACGACGTCTCTTTTGAGGCCATCGAGAACTTCGACCGCGCCCGGCAGGCCTTCCGCCTCGCCTCCCTCCCCCTGGCCGGGGTCCTGGCCTTCCTCCTCGTAGCTCCCTCCACCTTCCTCGGCGCCTCCGAACGCCTGCTGGCCCCCAACACCGAGTTCGAGCGACCGGCGCCGTTTCAGCTCTCCGTCGCGCCGGGCGACACCCGCCTCGTTCGCGGCGATTCGCTCCAGGTGACCGTCCGCACACCCGGCACTGCCCCCGCAACCGTAACCCTCCAGATGCGCGACTCGGCCGGCGCCGCCATCGAGCGCCGCTCCCTCCAGCCCGACTCCGTGGGCACCTTTCGCCACACCCTGGCCAACGTGCGCAGCTCGTTTCAGTACAGGATTCTCGCCTCTCCCCTGCGCACCGACTGGCACGACGCAACCGTCATCAACCGCCCGCTCGTCCGCCAGCTGCAGCTTACGGTGACGCCGCCCGCCTACACGGGCCGCCCGACCCGCACCCTCGATCCCAACGTCGGGGACGTGACGGGACTCCCCGGCTCTCGCGTTGCCATCGAGGCCACCGTCGGGGGGCCGCCCGTCGAGGCGGCCACCTTGAAGTTCAGCGACGAACAGAGCCGGCGACTCGAGGTTCGCGACGGGTCCGTCCGCGGCAGCTTCCCCCTTCGACGCGAAGGCAGTTACCACCTCCGTCTCGAGAGCACCACCGGCACCACAAACCGGGATCCCATTCAGTACCAAACGTCGCTCCAGCCCGACGCGCGCCCCTCCGTCAGCTTCCTCCAGCCCCAGGGCACAGCCGACCTCGACGCCGACCTCACGCAGCAATTGCGCGTGAAGCTGAGTGACGACTTCGGGTTTTCGCAAGCGAAACTCTACTATCGTCTCTCCGAGAAACGGTTTGGCGACGAAGAAGCATCGTATTCGTCCCTCTCCCTCCCCCTCCCCGACACCGACAACACCGGCCTTGAGCTCGCCCACGAGTGGCTTCTGGCCCAGGACAGCGGCCTCGATCCGGAGCCCGGCGACGTGATTACCTACTACGTTGAGGCCTGGGACAACGACACCGTCAACGGCCCCAAGAGCGGCCGCACCGCCACCCAGCGCCTCCGGCGACCCACCCTCACCGAACAGTACGAACAGCTGGACGACACCCAGCAAGAGGCGGGCGAGCAGATGGAGAAGCTCCGGCAACGCTCCGATTCGGCCCAACAGCAATTCCAGCAGTTGCGCGAGGAACTTCGCCGTACGCGCGAAGCCGATTGGCGGGACCGCCGACAGCTCGAGCGCATCCAGAAAAAGCAGGAGTCGGTCGAACAGGGCGTCGAGAAGCTGTCGGAGACGGTCCGAAAGATGAACCGTCAGATGCAGCAAAACGGCCTATCGAGCCCCGAGACCAAGCAGAAATTCGAAGAGCTCCAGCGGGTCATCGAAGAGATCAACTCCCCCAAGCTCCAGAAGGCCCTCAATCAGCTGAAAAAGGCGATGGAGAACAACAACTTCCAGAAGATGCAGGAGGCGATGGAGAAGGTCCAGAAAAACGAGCAATCCTACCAGAAACAGCTCGAACGCACCCTCTCCCTCTTCAAGCAGCTGAAGGCCCAGCAGAAGCTCGGAGAAATGGCCCGCCGGGCCAAGGAGTTGAGCGAACTCGAAAAAAAGCTCCGGGAAAAGACCAAGGAGCGAATGGAGGAATCGTCGACGGAGTCCGATGCGTCGAGTAAAACCGACCAGCCATCTGAGACGGGCCGACAGGGGGAACAATCGAACACGCCGTCTGACTCTGCCGCCACGGGCGAAAACGAGACGCCGTCGACCGAGAATCAATCCGACGGTCCCCAGTCCGGCCAGAAGTCGGACGCGTCCCAGTCGGACTCCACGGCCGCCAATCGCTCGCCGTCTTCCTCACAGGACTCGACCGCCCGGTCCCCCTCCTCGTCCCCAAATAGCAACGAGGACTTGGCTCGCGAGCAGGAACAGGCTGCCCAGAAGATGCAGAAGCTGATGAAAGAAATGAAACAGGCCGAAAGCGAGATGGAAGACGTCCAATCGGCCCCCAAGAAGCAGCTGAATCAGATGAACCGACAGCTGCAGCGGCAAAATCTGCCGAAGCAGATGAAGCAAAACAGCCAACAGCTTCGGCAGAACCAGATGCAGAACGCCCAGCAGGGCCAGCAGCGGATGCAGAAGCGCCTGCAGCAAATGCAGAAGCAGCTTTCGCAGATGAAGAGCCAGATGCAGGGCCAGCAGCGAAAAATCAACGTCGCCGCCCTCCGGGCTGCCCTCGGAAACACGCTCCGCCTCTCCAAGCGCCAGGAGTCCCTCCGCACCACGGTGTCCGGTCTTGCGTCCCAGGGGCCCACCCTGCGCTCGTACGCCCGCAATCAAAAAACGCTCTCGGACGGGCTCAAAACGGTGGCCGACTCCCTCGAATCGATCGCGAGCCGCGTGCCCGAAATGTCGCGTGAGGTCCAGAAGAAGACCGGCAACGCCCTCCGGGCCATGGGAACTGCCACCACGGCCCTCGACGAACGAGACGCGGGCAAGGCCACGGGCCATCAGAAAACGTCAATGATGCACCTCAACGAACTGGCCCTTCTCCTTTCGGACCTGCTGGAGAAGCTCCAGAACCAGCAAAGCTCCGGCGGCGGCTCGTCGATGCAGAAGATGATGCAGAAGCTGAAGCAGATGTCGGGCCAGCAGCAGAAGCTGAACAAGCAGATCCAGAAGCACCTGAACAACGTACAGGGCGAGCGCCTCTCGAAGGATCAGGGCCAGCGCCAGAAGGAACTGGCCAAGCAGCAGCGCCGCATCAAGAAGCAGCTTGAAGAGATGGACGTGGGCAGCAAGGCCCGCCAGCAGATTATGGGCGACCTCAAGAAGATCAGCGAGCAAATGGAGAAGACGGCCCAGCAGCTCGAACAGGGACGCCATTCGAGGGATCTCATCGAGCGCCAGCAGCAAATTCTCACCCGGCTCCTCAACGCCCAGAAGTCCCTCCGCACACAGGGCAAGCAAAAGCAACGGAAGGGTCGCGAGGCCGAAGACGAGTTCAATCAACGCCAGCCCGGCCCGCTCCCCAACACGGAGGATGCCGACAAACTGCGTCGCGACTTCATTCGTGCCCTCGAAATGGGATACAGCCCGGACTACGAAGAGCTCATTAAACGCTACTTTGAGCTTCTTCAGCAACAGCAGACGGAGACGCCCTCTCCCCAGCAGTGAACAGATTCCTTTCGTGGGGAGCGCCACGAAACACACAACGGCTTCTCCTTCAAGGGCGGACCGCCCGATCCGTCTACAATTCCCCCATTTTCTTCGAAGGGGGGAGGACCGTGCTCAATCGCGAGCAG
>CAZSBW010000045.1:0-13290 GCA_964604815.1 uncultured Salinivenus sp.
CAACTCCGCCTCCACGCTCATCACAATCGACTTCATCAAGCCCCGACGGCCCAATCTCACCCCGGAAGAGACCGGGCGCATCGGGCGCATTACGACCATCGTGCTCATGCTCCTGGCGGCGGCCTGGGCACCGATGATCCGGTACTTCCCGGGCCTGTGGAGCTACATCCAGTCCGTGCTCTCGTATCTCGTGCCGCCGGTGGTGGCCATCTTCTTGCTCGGCGTGTTCTGGCCCCGAACCAACGGCAACGGGGCCTTCGTCACCCTGATTGGAGGCCACGCGCTCTCGCTGGCGGTCTTCGTGCTGAGCCAGATGGGGTACATCGAGCTGCACTTCACGATCATAGCAGGCATTCTCACGGCGCTCTGCGTCCTCATGCTCGTCGCCGCCACCCTCACGCTGGGCGACGCACCCGCGACCGAGAAGGTGGAGGACCTCACCTGGGCGAACCGGGTGCTCGAAGAGGCCGAGCCGCTGGCA
Organism: uncultured Salinivenus sp.; assembly: GCA_964604815.1. GTDB lineage: Bacteria > Bacteroidota > Rhodothermia > Rhodothermales > Salinibacteraceae > Salinibacter. The sequence goes on from CAZSBW010000045.1 coordinate 482, forward strand.
TGGTATCAGAACTACAACGTTCACGCGGCCGTCGTCCTCGGCCTTACGGTCGTCATGATCGTGGTCTTCTGGTAGGTTGTTCGGCTCCGCTCGTCATCTTTCAGGATCACTTAGGGGGACCAACAACAAAGCCCCGCTCCGGACCAAGTCCAGAGCGGGGCAGATTTCGAATTCGCGCGACGAGCTCAGGCGGGCACAGGCGCGCGATCCGAAGAGGTCGGCTCCCGACGTTCGGGAATCATGGGCGTCCGGTCGTTGCGGTCCAGGGGGTTGCGCCCACACTGCCGGCAGCGGGCGTAGCCGGTCAGGATGCGGACGGCCCACGTCGTTCGCTCGTGACAGTGCGGGCACTCGTCCACGTGCATGGTGACACGACCGAACGCGGGGGCGGAGAGGGAGAGATAGGTGCTGCGCAAACGCTGAAGAAGCGTCTTCATACAGTCGGTGTTGATTGTCAAGGGATTCCATCCGAATGGACCGGCCGTCGCTCGGACGGGCCGGCACCATGGTCTCCAACCCTCGACTCAACACCGGAGTTCACCCGTAAGCGCTTCTGGTTGCACAACTTTAACAGACACCAACGTCTGACGAAGGAATGGTGATCACAGGGTGAATGAAACCGCTTACCGCAGCGGCCGCGGTCCTCGCCAGCTGGATTCGGGACGGAGGGGTGGGGCGACGCCACCCCCCGAGAGCCAAGGATTTCGGGGCCAGCCCCTTACTGCACGTGGACGGCCCGGACGCCTTCCACGCCGTCGAGTTCGGCGATACTGTCCAGGATGCCCTCTGGAATGTCGTCGTCCACGTTGACCGCCGTAAGCGCCATCTCGCCGCGCCCCCGTCGGCCCAGCGCCAGGGCGCCGATGTTGATGTCGGCATCGGCCAGGAGGCGGCCCACGCTGGCGAGCATGCCCGGACGGTCGATGTTGCGGTAGAAGAGCATCTCGCCCTCCGGTCGGGTTTCCAGGTCGTACTCGTTGACGCGGACGAGGCGCAGGTCATTGCCGTTGAAGAGGGTGCCGGCCACCACGTGTTCGTCGTCTGCCGTTTCCGCCACGACCTCAATCAGCGTCGTGTAGCTGCCGCCCTCCGCCTCGCGCGACTCGCGGAAGCGCAGCCCGATGTCCTCCGCCAGCACGGGCGCGTTGATGAAGTTCACCGGCTCGTCGGCCCACTGGTTGAGCATCCCGCGCAGCGCCGCGACCGAGAGCACCTCAGCGTACTCGCGCGGCGTCTCGCCCCGGCAGCGTACCGTGATGCTATTCACGTTCTTGTCGGTGAGCTGGTAGGCAATCTGACCGAGGCGATCGGCGAGCCGCATGTAGGGCTGCACCTCGGGCTGCCCCGCCATCTTCAGGGCCATGCCGTTGACCGGCGTGTCCACCGGCTCGCCGTTGAGGGCGCTGGTCACCTGCTCGGCAATTTGCTTCGCCACTTTGGCCTGGGCCGCGCCGGTCGTGGCGGCAATGTGCGGCGTGGCCACCACGTTCTCGTGGGCAATAAGCTCGTGAAGGAAATCCGACTCCGGCGGCTCCTCGGAGTACACGTCGACGGCGGCGCCGGCCACCTCACCGTCATTAAGAGCATCGAGCAGATCCTGCTCGTCGACGATGCCGCCGCGTGCACAGTTCACGAGGCGCACCTCGTCCTTGCACTGCGCCAGCTCGTCGGCCCCAATCATGCCGCGCGTCTCCTCATTCATCGGGGCATGGATGGTAATGAAATCACTCTCCGTGAGCAGCTCGTCGAGGGAGACGAGCGTCACCCCGAGCCGGTTGGCCACCTCGTCGGACACGAGCGGATCGAAGCCCACGAGGTCCATGCCGTAGCCCTGCATCCGCTCGGCGACGTTTCGGCCAACTTTGCCGATGCCCACGATGCCGAGGGTCTTATCGTGGAGCTCGGCGCCGGCGAACTTGCTCTTATCCCAGTTCCCCTCCCGCAGCGATCGGTTGGCCTGCGGGATGGTGCGGGCCAGGGACTGAAGCATGGCGCAGGCGTGCTCGGCCGTCGAGACGGTGTTGCCGTCCGGCGCATTGCACACGAGGATGCCCGTGCGCGTGGCCGCGTCCAGGTCGATGTTGTCCACCCCAACGCCGGCCCGCCCAATGACCTGCAGGTTCTCGGCCAGGTCGATGAGCTCGGGCGTCACGGTGGTGCCGCTGCGCACGATCCAGCCGTTGGCCTCCTTCAGGTGGGCTTTCAGCGTCTCCTCGTCGTAGTCGAGCAATTCGTCAATCTCCACGTTGTGCTCGGACAAAATCTCGTGGCCGAGGGGATCGATGGGGTCGGTAATGAGAACGGTGTCCGGCATGTGCGGTCGGGTCGGTTCACAAGGCAGACGAGTGGGTAAGGTAGAACGCTTTAACTAAGGCTACGACCGCCGCCAATTGCAGGAGATAAGCGTAAAGAAGTGGCTAAGTCTGGCGGAAAGTACGATGGAGGGACCCATTGGGGGCAGCGGCAAATGGCCCCAGGTGCAGTCCTCAGCTCGTATCCGGGGGAAGCGCGTTCGGGAGAGACGCTCACGAAGAGGAACGGGCGTCCGAATCGGGCGCGCTGGGCCGCTCCTGCTCGAAGCGGGCCGCAGCGGCCGACAGGTCTTCCTCTTCGATGACCTGCCGACCCAGCCGCGCTTCGTTGGCGAGCCCGTCCTGCAGCGAGTCGCCGAGCCCCTGGTAGACCGCCGCCCGGTCGCTCCGCAGCCCCGCCTGCGGCATCGCCGCCAGTTGCTGCGCCAGTGTCTCGGCCTCGGCGCGCGCCCGGCCCGGGTCCACGATTCGCGTCGCGAGGCCCATGGCCTTCGCCTCTTCTGCGTCGACGGGGCGGCCCGTGAGGATGAGGTCGAGCGCTCGGCCCAGGCCCACGATCTGCGGCAGCCGCTGCGTGCCGCCGTCGACGAGGGGGATGCCGTAACGTCGATTGAAGACACCGAACACCGCGTCCGCCGCCACAATCCGCAGGTCGCACCAGCACGCCAGTTCCAGCCCGCCGGCCACAGCGTAGCCCTCTATCGCGGCGATCACGGGCTTCGAGAGCTGCAGGCGCGTCGGCCCCAGCGGCCCCTCCGCCGCCCCGTCCGGGTCGACGGTGTGCACGTCCCCCGCCGCGAGGGCCTTGAGATCGGCGCCCGCGCAGAAGTGATCGCCGGTCCCGGTGAGGACGGCCACCGCCGCGTCGTCGTTCGCGTCGAAGGCCCGCACGGCATCGGCCAACGCCTTCGCGGTCGCCGGGTCAATGGCGTTGCGACGGCCCGGACGGTTGAGTAGGAGCGTGGTGACGGGGCCGGCGCGCTCAATCTGAACGGCATCGTGGCACATTGAGAACGGAGCGTTATGTGAGGAGGCACTCGCGGTTCATCGTTATCGGTCGTGCCCGCCGTCACGCCTCGCTCGGATACCTCACGCCCCACTCGGCCCGGAGGGCGTCCGCCGTGTCGAGCAGGGCGCGGCTTTCGTCGAGCGGCATGACGGGGCTCTCGAGGCGGCCCTCCCGGAGGCACTCCATGACGTGGGCCGCCTCAAACTGGTAGCCGTTGCCCTCGTAGGGACGCGCCCAGGTTTTTGTCTCTCCGTCCGGTCGCGTATGCTCGAACGGAGCGCCTTTCCACCAGGAGCGCCGGCCGTGAAGGCGCCCCTCCGCGCCGGCGAGGGTGCAGGTGCGGCCGGCATCGGTGCGCACGGAGGCGTGCCACACGGCCTGCGGGCCGTCGTCGTAACGAAAGAGGACCGCGCACTGCTCGTCCACGCCCGTCTCGCCGATCACGACCGAGGACGTCACGTCGTCCGGCGGCCCGAACAGGTCGAAGGCGAACGCCATGGGGTAGATGCCGAGGTCGAGCAACGCCCCGCCGCCGAGGGTCGGGTCGAAGAGGCGGTGATTGGGATCGAAGGCCTGCACGACACCGATGTCGGCCTGCAGCAGGTGTACGTCGCCGAGGGCCTCTTCGTCGTGCACGAGGCGGCGCACGTCCTGCAGTACCGGGAGGAAGCGCGTCCACATCGCCTCCATGAGAAACTGCTCCTCCATCCGCGCGGTGGCGATGAGCTGCGTGGCCTCCGGCACGTTGATCGTGAGGGGCTTCTCGCAGAGCACCGCCGCCCCCGCCTCCAGGGCCATCGTGGCGTGCTCGGCGTGATGCGTGTGGGGGGTGGCCACGTATACCACGTCCACGGCCTCGTCCTCCACGAGGGCCTCGTAGGAGCCGTGCCGGTGGGACACGCCAAACTCGTCCCCGAACGCGTCGGCGCGAGCCTGCGAGCGCGACCCGACGGCGGCAAGCTCGGCCTTCGGCAATAGCTGGAGATCCGAGGCGAAGAGATGGGCGATGCTTCCGGTACCGAGAATGCCCCATCGAATTGGCATGCTGGTAGGATGGTGAGTGGCTGACTACAGGAGAGGAGAAGCGACTACGGTTGGATTGTCGGTTTCTTCGGATCGAACGTTGGTACGTTGAACATTAGAACGTTAAAAAAACAATGATTAGGTTAAGTATTTTCCTTTCGCAAGCAGACATTTCGAACCGGAAACGGTATAACGTTCCAACGTGAAACGCATGCGATGGTGAATGGCACTCCTCCGGATAACGGACAGGCAGGTGGGTCCACCGCCCCCCGCAGGGCGATTGCATCTTACTGATCCGTGCACGGGTAGGTAAACATCACAGGACTTACGCAAAACGGGCACGTCATTCCGGACTCGATCCGGAATCTGCCCGAAAATGGGCTGCAAGCCCAAATGAGATCCTGGCAAACTGGATTGCCTGCATCGGAGTGCGGGATGACCTGCTGGTAAGAATTTGCGTAAGTCCTACATCATTCTCCGTGTGAGGAAGGAGATCTCAGATCTCCAAAACCGTGGGTTGTTATCAGTGGAGATCGTCTTTAGAAATCCATTCACGCATCAGTAAGTTCGGTCGATCTCTTCCGACTTCGACAGCCTGGATCCGCTCACTCCCACGCCCCCTCTCGCTCGTGCATTCCGGGCAGTTTCGTCGATCAGCGGCAAAAGAGCATCCATCCTCAGAAGAAACGATTCAAGATGCGATTGCCTTGCCGCCCCCCTGGAGGCAAAAGACCATCGCGGCAGACGGACGGTGAACGTGGTTCCACGCCCTCTTCACTTCCGACTCCGATGTCGCCCCCCATCATCTCCGTCAAATGCTTCGTGATGGCGAGGCCCAGCCCATTTCCTTTCGTGTCCTCCTGTCCCGAACCGCGCGCGAACGCCTCGAAGAGGATGGGCAGGAGGGCGTCGTCGATGCCCACGCCCGTGACTTCGACCTCCATCGTCACCGTGCCGTTCGTGCTGTGGGCGCGGAGCGTAACCGTGCCCCCGGGCTCGGTGAACTTGAGGGCGTTGCTCAGCAGGTTGTCCGGGATCCGGTGAAGCATCGTGGGATCGAGCTCGGCAGAAAGGGGCTCCTCCACCTCCGCCTCAAGGGTCACGTCGTGCTCGGCGGCCTGCGGCTGGAAAATTTCGACCGTCCCGAGCAGCTCGTCGGCCAGGTTGAGGGATTCAGAAGCTGTTTGGTGGATTGATGTTCAACCGAGACACAGTGGACGAAGCTGCTAAATGGCGCTCAAATGAGTCCCTGTAGTGGAGCTACCGGGCGAGTGTAGAAGCCATTTTGCACGAGATCCACGAAGTCGTAGGTCACAGAACGTCCGCCAAACAGCTTCTCAGGGGACGGCTCCACAGCTCCCGCCTCTAGCAACCTGTTGCGCATTGGGGTTTGGAGAGTTTCGGGGACGGATTTCTAGCGCAAGGTGCACCCTTCCAGCCAACTTTTCTTACAGTCAGCTAATCGAGGACAAATTTGTTTGCCGACTGTAAAAGAAAGCGTGAAGATAGGTCTATGCGCAACAGCCTGCTAGCTTCGAGAGGTCCATCACTGACTCAATCGTGTCGCGCAGGCGGGCACTGCTGCGCTTGATGAGGTCAATTCGCTCCTTGTGCTCATCGCTCACCTCCATCTGAAGCAGATCCGAATGATTCATGAGGAAGGACAGCGGCGTCTGCACGTCGTGGGTCACGTTCCCGAGGAACGCCGACTTGAGCTCGCTGGCCTGCTCGGCCTCTTCTTTCGCTGCCCCTCAGGTCCTGCTCATAAGGTCATTCCTGAACCGCACAGTCCGTTCCTCACGACGCCTCGACGGTCATTTTCTCGTGGAGCGCCGCGCGGGTGTCGTTGAGGCGCTCTTCCATGGCGTCGCTGAGGACGACGTCGTAGCCCTCCTCGCTCTTGTCGAGGCGTCGGAGCCGATCCGGAAGCTCCGCCACGCGGGCGGCGGCGTGCTCGCGGAGAGCGTCCAGCGGGCGAGACGCGCCCGTCTCGGTCCGCTCGCCGCCGGCCATCACGCGGTCGAGGAGGGGGGCGCCCGCGCGCCCATTTTCCTCCTCGGTCACGATCACGTCACGCACCGCCCTCCCGTCCTCGTACTGCCGCACGACCTGCTTGCGCCCCGGCAGGTTCGACTTCTCGGCGGACAGCTTCATGCGCGGCTCCCCCGCGTAGCTGCACAGCTTGTACGCGCTGTCCAGGTAGGGCTGGTCGGCGGAGGTGCCCATTTTCGTGCCCACCCCGAAGCCGTCGATCGGCGCCCCGCGGTCGAGCAGGTCCGCGATCTTGTGCTCGTCGAGGCCGCTGCTGGCAAAGATCATCACGTCCTCCAGGCCCGCGTCGTCGAGGAGGCGGCGGGCCTCCTTGGCCAGCTCGGCCAGGTCGCCCGAGTCGAGCCGGACGCCGCGAATGCGAAAGTCCTCGCCGTTTTCTTCGGCCCTGGAGATCACCTTGCGCACCCCATCCAAGGTGTCGTAGGTATCGACCAGCAGAATCGTCTCCGGATACAGGTCCGAAAATTCCCGGAAGGCGTCCATCTCCGTGTCGTGGGCCTCGACGTAGCTGTGGGCCATGGTCCCCGTAATCGGAATGCCGTAGGCCTGCCCGGCGGCCACGTTGGAGGTGGCGTCCACCCCGGCAATGTGGAAGGCCCGCGCCGCCTTCATCGCCGCGTCGGTCCCGTGCATGCGGCGCATCCCAAAGTCGGCCACGAGGCGATCTTCGCCGTCGGCGCGGGCGGCCTGCACCACGCGGGTGGCCTTGGAGGCCAGGGTCGTCTGAAAGGTAATCTGGTTCAGCAGGAAGGTCTCCGCCAGCTGGGCCTCCCCGATCGGCGCCACGACCTCGACGATCGGCTCGTCAGGGAAGACGGGCGTGCCCTCCGGCACCGCGTACACGTCGCCGGTGAACTCGAAGTCGGAGAGCCACGCCAGGAAGTCGTCCTGGAACTGATCCTGCTCGGCGAGGTAGGCGAGCGCCTCGTCCGAGAAGGAGAGGTGCTCCAGGTACTCAAGCGCCTGCTCCAGCCCGCAGGCCAGCAGGTAGTTTCGGTCCTTGAGGCGGCGCACGAAGAGGTCGAACACCGCCGCCCGGTCCATGCCCTCGCGCCAGTAGGCCTGGAGCATGGTGAGCTGGTAGAGGTCCGTGTAGAGGGCGGACGTCTCCGGACGAAACTGATCGTCGAAAGCCATGAATGCGAAAGCGTTGAGCCGAGGAACACCAGCGAATGTTCATTGCATCGGTATTCCAACTGCTGTCGGGGCCGTCAGTTTTGGCCGATCGGCAGTTGGCCTACGGCATCACCTCGACGGCGGCGTCGAGCGCACGGTCGATGCGCGTCTGCGTCTCGGAGAGGTGAGCACGCGTCTCGCGGTCGAGCGAGCGACGATCGAGCACGCGACCGATCTGGGTGGACAGTTCACTCAGCTCAAGGCGAGCCAGCGAGCGCACGTCCTCCGGCGTACTGACCTGATCGGCCCCCGCGACGCCGATGGTGACCCAGCTCGTCGTGTCCAGCAGAAAGTCAATCAGGCGATCGGTGTAGGTGCGCTGCAGATTGCGGCGGAACGAGTTGATCGCGACCGAGCGGGGCGGCTCAGTCTCAAGTTCGCTCCAGATGGCGTCAGTGAGGCGCGGCAGCAGGTCGCCCGGGCCGTACGCGTCCCCCTCCACTCGCACTTGATTGTCAATCATACGCTTCAGGCGCGCCGGATGCAACAGCTCGTTGAGCAGTCCCGTCTGCACCATGCTCACCTGCTCGTGCGCGGGATAGTCGATCTGAAGCGACCCTGAAGTGCCCCAGTGCGCATGCCGGTCCGGCGCCAGCTTGTTGAGGCGCTCGGCGTCGAACTGGAACGCGTCGGGCGCAAACGCCGCGTCCACGATTAGGTCGACCGCCTCGCGCTGTTTCTCGACGGACACCGGTCGGAAGGGCGGTCGCGCGTCGGGCGTGCCCTTGTGATCGCGCGCCACGTACATGCCGCCGATGGTTTTCGTGACGGGGAGAAGAGAACGAAACCGTTCGGCGATGAGGGCGGAGGTGGCCTCGCGGAGCCGGTGGTAGCGCTCGCCCTCGGCGATGAGGCGGTCGGCCAGCTTGGGCGTGACCGTCTGCACAATCTCGGTGCGCGTCTCGGCAAAGACCAGTGGGCTGGCGCCCAGCTCAAAGGCGTTCGTCAGCGGATCGACGGCGTAGGGCCCGAGCCAGTTGTCCTCGTCGGTGCCGTAGGTGTGGAGCGAATCGCTCGATTGAGACGCAATCTTGTCGAGCCCATTCTCTTCGGCAATCGTCGTGTCGGCAAGCGGCGCGTCTCGGGTGAGTGGACTGTCCGGTGATTGCTCGGCGATGGGCATGTATCCGTATTTGATGGCCCACTCGTCGTAGGTCCCCACATTCGGGTTCCAGTAGTGCCCCTGTTCCTCAGCGTCGAGCGCCACGTTCACCGGCGCGTAGTCCATCACCGAGAGGCTCACGCCGTGCTCGCTCGTGACGCTTTCGTCGTGAAGTGCGTCGTTGGGAATGCCCGACGAGGCCTTAAAGTTGTGGCGCAGGCCCAGCGTGTGCCCCACCTCGTGCATGACGAGGTCCTTGATGGCGGCGCCGAGGTACTCCTCGGGCATGGGGGACCCCGGCTCAATTGCGCCCCGCGCCAGGAGCGTGGCGCGCTGCAGGCCCAGTTGCTGGGCCTTGCCCCGCTCCGCCCAGCAGGCGCGCCGGGCCAGCTTGGTCGGAAACATCTCGCGGAGGGCCTGGACCGTACGCCGGAAAGGAAGACCAACGGTTTGATCGGCGGGCGTCTTCGTTTCCGGGGTTAGGTGACCGTAGTCCTCCTTCCAACCGCGGACGAACGAGGACGAGATCAAAATATCGGCGTTCAGGAGCTCGCCCGTCCGTGGGTCTGTCTGCGACGGACCGATGGCGTAGCCCATCTGGTGGGCAGCGGTCCACTGCACGGTCGAGTACCGGATGTCTTCGGCGCTCCACGAGGAGTCGTCCGGGGCGGGCTTTGCCACGACGGCATTTTTGTATCCGGCGGCCTCGAACGCCTCGTTCCACGCCTCAATGCCCGCTTCTACGTACGACCGATACTCGTCCGGCACGCTGTGGTCCACGTAATACACGATGGGCTCTTCGGGCTCCACCGGCTTGCCCTGCCGGTAAGCAGCCGTGTCGCTGGGGGCCAGCCGCCACCGGTTCACGTAACGGAGGTAGGGATCGGCCTGCTTGTCCTTCGAGAAGTCCTTGATGGCGTTGGTAAAGTAGCCGACCCGGTCGTCGGCGAGACGCGCCTGCATCGGGTCGTCCGGCAGTTGGAAGAACGAATAGCGGACGCCGACCGGAATGGAGCGATAATCCGGGAGGGCCCCGCCCCCGAGGAGGGGCGGATCGGAGCCTTTGAAGTTCAGCATCGCATCGATCTCGAGGTTCCGCTCAAAACCCTGCACACTGTCGACGTAGCTCTTCGACTTCTGAAACTGGATGGGCTTGCCGCCGAAATACGGCTTTACACTCTCGCCGATGTTCGCGTAATCCGAGACCAGCACGTCGGACAGCTTAATGAGCAGGTGCTCGGTCGAGTCGTTGCGGCTCACGATGTCGAACGACTTAACGACCGAGTGCCCGACATTGTCGTTCATGGACGTGCGCATGCCCCCGGCGTCTGCCCGGAAGCGGGGATTCCGGTGCACGAGGTGCACCTTGTGCCCGACCTTTCGGAACCGCATCATCCGCGTGTCGCTCAGGACAAGGCCGTCATGCAGATTGAGCACGCCGACGCCCTTGCTGATGTGCATGACCAGGCCAAAGTTTTGACCCAGCATGTCGGGGGACAGTTCGGCGTACAGCGTGCGGTCTTCCTTCTGGTGGAGGGGAATGAAGCCCTCAATCTGTTCAGTGTCCTTCAGGGTCTTTTCCCAGGGCTCAAAAGGGTCGTCCTCTTCCTTCTTGGTCTGGTTTCCACCGTCGTCGGTCGAGCTTTTGAAGAGGGAACAGGAGGTAAGCAGCAGCGCGCAGAGCGCAAAGAGCGAGATCCGTTGCATGTGTCGAAGAAAAGCAAAGGAGAAAGTTCGTGGATCGTGAAGGAATGGTCTCCTCCCACCCCTCGTGGATGCGAGGCCGTCCAATGGGTGCATCTAGAACCACAATATGAGCATTGCGGGCGAGAATGTGAACTGCCTCCGTCGCGACGGGCGTCTGCGTTGTCTTGCGGAATACGTTCAGAACCTGTTTGGCGAGACCTCTACTGCCTGCGACTTCGTGGATCTCGCGCCATGGAGCTTCTGCAATCGCCTGGTAGTTCCACTCCGGCTCACTCGTGAGCCTGGCTCATTTGGGCGCTCCATGGCCCTTCGCCCACTGTGTCTCGGCGACGTATCCGCTCGCAAAACAGGTTCTCAGCGTTCAACCAACAGCCGTTCTCCGTGTCGCGGGCGGGGTCGAGGATCCGCTCGCCGGGCCGTACGGCGGCCCGCTGGGCCACCGGGAGCGTCTGGTTCACGTACCGCCGTCAGAAGAGGTCATAGATTCGGACCCATCCGTCGTACTGATCGGGCACGGTGACATTCTGGTGGGACGGGGACGACGACATCGGGCGAGATCGAAAGGACGAATATATCCAGGAACAGCGCCGGGCAGCGTTCTACCCCTCCCCCTCAACGATGATCGCGCCGCGCATCCCGACGCCCGCATGCGGCGTGCACTCGTAGCGGTACGCGCCGGGCGAATCGAAGGTGTGCGCGAAGGTGGCGCCCTCCTCTCCTCTCAACGACGTGCGGACATCCGCATTCGTAAATGCCACGTCGTGCAGCCCACCCCGCCCGGTCCACCGCCAGCGGACGGTGGTGCCTGGATCGACGCGGACGGCAGCGGGTGCGTACTGCAACCCATCACCAGCGCCCACCTCTACGACGATCTCGTCCTCGCTGGTCCGGTCCGTGACCTCCTCAAAGCCCCGGACGCCCTGCACCCACTGCGCCGTCTCGGGGTCAAGCGAAGGATCATCGACCGAGGCCGCGCCAGGGGCGTCGGGATCCTCTTCCTGCATTGCCGCTTGCATCGCCTCGTGCATTGTTCGGCAGAGGCGCCGCATTCTTTCCGGGCTCATGTCGTTTCTCATCGCACCCATCCGCTCGTGCATCGGGCCCATGTTCTCGCCCCTTCGTCCGCCCATCATCCCGCGTCCCATCCGGTCCCGGCGCCCCGACGACCTGGTTCGTCTCTCGTCACCGGAGTGTCCCTCCATCATGGACTGCATCGACCGGTGCATGCCCGCCATCGTGCCCATCATGGCCCGGCACCGCTCAAGGCCGGGCTCTCCTGCAAAGGCCTCCGCTCCCCTCCTCTCGTCTTCCGGCATCGCCCCTTCGCCGATCACCGCCCTATCACTTTGCATCTGACTGCCGTGCATCATGCCCTCGCCGTGCCTTCCGCTATCCATCACGCCAAAGGGCGCCCCTCCACCGGCGCTCATGCGGCCCCCGATCCACGCGCCGACGAGCAGAAGCCCGACGCCGAGAACGAGAAGAAGGCGCGTGCCCATGCTCCAAGAGTCTCGTGCGTTCATGTCGATCCTTTAGTCTGTGTGTAAATTGCTGCGAGAACTCGGCTCAGCGCCACATGCGCACGCCGAACACGAGAGCGCCGCTGCCGGCGTCCCCACCGGCGAGGTCGGCGGTCTCCCCAAACGCCCAGCCGTGCTCGTAGCCGACGTACGGGGCAAACTTGCGATGGACCTCGTAGCGCAGCCGCAGGCCCAGGTCGAGGCTGTTGACGCCCGTGCCGACGCCCCACTCCGGCACCTCCTGCAGGGCCACCTTCGTCTCCAGTTCCGACTCCAGCTTGAGCCGCTGCGTGAAGAGGACGTGGTACGCCGCCATGAACTGCGCGGACACGTCGCCCTCGTGGCTCACGTACAGGGTGGGTTCTACCTCAAACTGATACGGGGCCAGCCCCTGCACGCCGACGGCCAGGAAGCCGCGCGTCGCGGGTCCTTCGCCCCAGCGGCGATCCACGCGCGCCCCACCGACCGCATCGAAGAAGGGACTGATGAGGCGACCGTACAGGGCTTCGAGTTCCGCCTCTCCCTCTCGATGCAGGGTCGATTGCTCCCCCTCGGCGCGGACCCAGAGCCGGTTGACGTCCCCGCCGACCCAGCTGGTGGCCTCCAGTTCCACCGGGCGTTCGGCGGGCCCGGGGACGTATTCGAGCTTGTGGAAGAGGACGGAGCCGCGGGGCTTGTCGTCCATGGTCTGGGCCTGTGCCGCTTCCGGCGGGGAGCCGACCAGAAGCAAGACTGTGGCGAAAAGAACGACGGTGTACTGAACAGATCGCATCATCGGTACTTGGAGAATCGGTATGCACGTGTGGCGCGTGGACGTTCGCTGAGCGTTAGGACGAGAGGTCGTAGTAGAACTTCTCGTCGCTCTCGGGCGCGGGCTCGACGTAGACGACCCGGGCCATGCCCGCATC
>CAZSBW010000046.1:0-13248 GCA_964604815.1 uncultured Salinivenus sp.
GCGAAAAATGGGAAACCACAAAGCAATGACCCAGACCCCGCGGATCTGCACCGCGAGGCCTGGGTCAAATCCCCTGAGGAAAACCGAGCCAGGGTCGAGGGCGAATTGCGCTACTTCATCTGGGTCGAGACCGAGTGATACCCGGCCAGCTCCTGAGAGGAGGGCCACAGCGACATGGCCTTCTGCATGATCGGATCTGTCTGGTTCAGAATAGGTTGGCCGGCACCCGTCCCGTACAGCTCATTTGCAAGCCGGCCTTTGATCCGGGAGCGTACGACATCACTCACCTCTTCCGTTTTGGACTTCAGATAAACCTGTTCATCTGTGTTTACGGAGTCGGAATTCGTCGTGAGCGTGAGGACGTTTTCTTCCCGTGCAAATGTCCAGAATTCAGAGACGGCCTCTTCGGGCAACTGATAGGTTGAGCGGAACTCGTCCTCCCGATTTTGCCACGAACTTCGTAGCTCTTGTTCGTGCTTCTTAAACCAGTGGCGCGCGAAGAGCGCGTCCAGCCCGCGGCGAACGATCATCGAGAGGGAAGTGGTGTCCGGCTTGACGACGTAATCCGGGAGAATGCCGCCCCCGCCAAACACCGTGCGCCCGTGTTCGGTCTTGTAGGTCAGCGAATCCGGAATGCTTTCCTTGTACTTCCGCACGTTAAAAACGGCATTCCGCCAGCTGTCGGTTTTGTTCTCAAGGTACGCTTCCCGGTTGCCATTCTTGTAGGGCGTCTGGATGAGCCGGCCCGCCGGCGTGTAGTACCGTCCCACGGTCATCTGCAGCAGACTTCCGTCGTTGAGGTCAAATTGCTTCTGAACGAGGGCCTTTCCGAAGGTCCGGCGACCCACGAGAAGCGCCCGGTCGTGGTCCTGGAGGGCACCGGAGAGAATTTCACTCGCCGACGCCGATTGCCTGTTCACCAGGACGATGACGGGCTGATCGGCGAGCGCCCCGCCGGATTGGGACTTAAGGGTTCGGTCCATGCTGGAGCTTCGCCCTTTGGTTTCCACGATGGTAACGGATCGGCCCAGCATCTCGTCGGCGATTTGAACGGCGGACTTCATGACGCCGCCGGGATTGCTGCGAAGGTCAACGATGAGCCGTTCCATGCCCTGGCTCTTGAGGTCACCGACTTTCTCCATAAACTCGTCGTAGGTCGACATGGCAAACCGACCAATCTCGATGTACCCTGTCCGGTTGTCAACCATGTACGACGAGTTGACCGAGTACAGCGGAATTTCGTCCCGCTCAATCGTGAACGTAAGTCGCTTGTTTGAAAGAGGCCGGTACACCGTGAGCGTTACCTTCGTGCCAATCTTGCCCTTCAGGCGGTCCTGAATCCCGTTGGCGGAGAGCCCGACGGCCGATGAGTCTTCGATTTTTACGATCCGGTCCCCTGCCATAATCCCGGCTTTCTCACTCGGGCCGTCCGCGACCGGCGATATGACGCGAGCCGTGTCCCCCGGTTGGAACAGGATTCCAATACCGCCGAACGACCCCTTGTACTTGTCTCGTGTGTCCTTCACCTGTTCGGGAGGAATGTAGCTGGAATGGGGATCGAGGCTATTCAGCATTCCCTGGACGCCTTGTTCCGCCACCTCACTGATGTCCACGCGCTCGACGTACCGGCCGTTGATAATGGCAAACGCTTGCTTCAGCTTCTCAAATTGCTCGCGCGCATCATCGGTGGTTACGTACGAGTCGAGCTGTACGCCCAGCACGGCCCCGAAAAAGAGGAGTGCAAGGGCAGGAAGAATGTGGTACTTGTTCAGACGCTTCATAGATTACTGGAGCGAGTCGTACGTGGGAATCGGTCAGTGGATGGACGATAAGGATCCGGCCCGGAGGACCCAGTGGATCCCTTGAAGATCACGGGCTCGCAGCAAGTCCCGCGCAGCGGCCAATTGGGCTACGAGCACGTCTTCGTATATTTAGCACACGGCCGTTTGTTGCAGTTGGTGCCGAGGAGGCGAGACCGTCACATTTGACAGCCTTTGCGGTAGGAGACACTTCCTAAACGAAAGGCCGAAAGAATCCGGCCGCGCGCATCCTCAACCAGACCGATGAGAGGCGATTCGGCCCTCGTAGCCTTCAGTGCCGATAACGCAATAGGGCCTTCGCAAGAGGGGCCTATTGATCGTCTCGTGCAGAGGGGGTCGAGGTGTGATAGCTGGCCAGCTCTCTGGAGGAGGGCCAGAGCGACAGCGATTTCTGTACAGTTTGGTCTACCTCATTCAAGACCGGTTGGCCCGCTTTTTCTCCGAACATCACGTTCGCCAGGTGGCCTTTCACGTGAGTGCGAACGAGGTCGTCTACCGCTCGGGTTTTTGCTTTCGGGAACACATGCTGGCTCGGTTCGACCGAATCGGAATCGGTGGTCAACGTGAGAATTCCTTTTTCTTGCGCGTACGACCAGAAGCGTGAGACGGCGCTCTCCGGAACCTGGTACGAGGAGAGAAACTCTTCTTCGCGATTGCGCCAGGTGCTTTGGAGTTTCTCGCCGTTCATGGAATACCATTCACTCGCAAAGAACTTGAAGAACCGATCGAACTCACTGCGACGCAGAACGCCTCTGAGCGAGGTCGTGTCGGGTTTGACCACATAATCAGGAAGAATGCCGCCGCCCCCAAATACTACGCGTCCGTGTTCGGTCCGGTAGGTGAGTGAATCCGGAATATTGTCTTTGTACTGACGCACGTCGTAGATTGCCTCGCGCCGCGAGTTGTGCTTCTTCTCGTAGTACGATTCCTGATCCCCGTTTTCGTAAGGGGTTTGAATGAAGCGCCCCACGGGGGTATAATAGGCACCGATGGTTAAGTTGAGAAGGCTCCCGTCGTTGAGCGAGAACGGTTTTTGAACCAAGCCTTTTCCAAAGGTGCGGCGGCCAACGAGAAGGGCCCGGTCGTGGTCCTGAAGGGCGCCTGCGAGAATCTCGCTCGATGAAGCTGTGTTGCCGTTCACCAGCACGGTTACAGGTTCATCCTCGAGGAGGCCGCCGGACTGGGTACGCCAAGTTTGGTTGGCACGCGAGATACGGCCCTTCATTTTTACGATTGGCCTGCCGGAACGCCCCAGCATCTCGTCGGCGATTTTGATGGCCGACTCCACGGCGCCACCGCCATTCTCTTGCAGGTCGATAATAAGGCGCTCCATTCCCTTGTTTTTGAGCTCGCCGGCCTTCTCCAGAAACTCGTCGTGCGTCGACTGGGCAAACCGTCCAATTCTGAGGTACCCGGTTTGGTCGTCGATCATGTAGGCAGAGTTGATGGAATAGAGTGGAATCTCGCCGCGCTTGATCGTAAACGTTATGCGCTCACCCGAAAGCGGCCGGTAGATCGTGAAGTTCACCTCGGTCCCCTTCTGTCCCGTCAAGCGATTCCGGAGGCTCCTTTCGGGGAGGCCGATGGCTGTTGAGTCCTCAATTTGCACGATCCGATCCCCGGCCCTGACTCCCGCTTCTTCACTCGGTCCACCGGCGATCGGGGAAACGACCCGTGCCGTATCGTTCAGGACATCGAATCGAATGCCGACGCCCCCAAACGATCCACGAATACGACCCCGCTTACGGGACACCTCATTTGGCGGAAGATAGCTGGAGTGCGGATCGAGACGATCCAACATGCCTTCCACACCCCCCTTCGCCAGGCGCTTCGGATCCACCTGATCGAGGTACTTGCCGCTGATGAGCACGAACGCGCGCTTCATCTTCTTGAACTGCTCAATGGCATCGTTGGAGGAGAGAGAGGCCTGAATCTGAGCGCCGATCAGCGCGCCGACCAGGAGAAAAAGCAGAGCAGAAAGAAACGAGCGGGTCGTAAGTCGCTTCATGTCGGGTAGGTTTTTCGGCTCAAACGTGAGTGGAATAGGAAGCCGTAAGGGACTCTCGTGAAAGAGCGAGTCGTCGAGATTCAGTGGATAGCAGCGCTCAGACGAGGCTCGCGGGCGAGTTTGCCACTGGCGAAGCATTCGGAGTAAGAGGATCTGCGATCCTCAGCAAAGACGATCTCTAGGACACACGATGACCAGACAGTAGATAAAAACAGAGACTGAGGAATCGACCGCATGGAGAGGGATCCCTCAAAATACACGAATCGAAAAATGAACGTGCAACAAAGGATACAATATATTTCGGGCAGTCGTGTTTGTTGCACGCTGCTTTACTACAGTTAAGATATATTTTGTTTATTGTCTTTTCTGTTCCTGAAACCAGTTCTGTCGGAGCGGTCACCACGGATAACAGTGATACTGTTCCGCGGGTGAACGACCGAGGAATCAAACCGGGGTTGTCTCCGTCGCACCACAAAAGGCTCGTCCCAAACGAGAGGGAATCTATTCTTGGCCTGCAATGATGGGGGAGTGAGTCTTTTCGGGGGGCCGGCTTCCTGTGCTTCGTGACCGAGAGGCTTGATCCACGGGAAAAGCGTGATTGACGAAGACCCCCGCTTTCCCCCTCCATGATCGTCAAGCTCATTTCTTCAACGCTGTTGCTCGACGTATGCGTGCCGTTATCGTTACCGAGGAAGGAGATCCCGAGCACATGGAGATTGGGGAGGTGCCGACCCCCGAGCCGGGAGCAGACGAGGTGCTCGTCAAGATTCACGCCACCGCCCTCAACCGAGCCGATACGTTTCAGCGGCGCGGCCACTACCCGCCCCCCGAGAGGGCGTCCGACATTCTCGGGCTGGAAATGGCTGGAACCGTTGCGGAGACCGGACCCGGTGTGGTGGACTGGGGCGAGGGAGACCGCGTCTTTGCGCTGCTTGACGGTGGAGGGTACGCCGAATACACAGTCGTTCACAAAGACCGGCTCATGGCCGTGCCGCCCGGTCTCTCCATGCAGGAAGCAGCAGCAATTCCGGAGGTGTTCCTGACGGCCTATCAGGCTCTTCACTGGCTCGGGGGCCTTCAGCCAGACCATCAGGTACTCATCCACGCCGGGGCCAGTGGCGTTGGAACCGCCGCCATCCAGCTCACAAACCTTGCGGGGGGACACCCGCACGTCACGGCCTCGGCGCCGAAGCACGAGGTGTGCCGCGACCTTGGGGCGGAGACGACCATCGATTACGAGTCGGAAGACTTTGCGGAGCGCATCGCAGCCGTCACGGAGGAGGGCGCCCACATCATCATTGATTTTATTGGGGCGCCCTATTTCCACCAGAACGTCGATTCCCTCGCGACCGACGGCCGGATTGTGCAGCTGGCCACGCTGGGGGGAAGTACGGTTGAGGAGGTAAGCCTGCGGGCCCTGATGGCCAAACGCGTGCATCTTTTGGCGTCCACGCTTCGGTCGCGCAGCCTCACGTACAAGATCGAGCTCACCCAGGCGTTTGCGGGCGACGTGCTTCCGCAGTTCATCGAAGGCACCATCCAGCCTGTGATCGATTCGACCTACGACTGGGCCGACGTGAGCGACGCCCATCGGCGCATGGAGAAGAACGAGAATGCGGGGAAGATCGTCCTCAGGGTCATTTCGTGACGCCTGATGGATGGACGTGGGATTCTACGGTTTGCCTTCGGCTGCACACGAATCAAAAGAAAACGCCCCAGCCTCCGAGTGGAAGGCTGGGGCGGAACGGCAGAGACGCGGAAGAGGGGGTTAGCTTTCGAGGGTTGCGTCCAGCGTGATTTCGGCACCGGCCAGCGCCTTCGAGACGGGGCAGCCGGACTTGGCCGCGTCGGCGAGCTCCTGGAAGGTGTCGTCGTCAATGTCGGGCACGGAGGCCGTCGACGTGAGGTGTGCTTTCGTGATGGCCGGGCCGTCCTCCAGCATCCGAAGCGTCACCTCGGCGGTCGTGTCCACCGACTCGGGGTCGTATCCTTCTTCGTCCAGGACGTTGGAAAAGGCCATTGAGAAGCAGCCGGCGTGGGCCGCCGCGATCAGTTCTTCGGGGTTGGAGCCGGCCCCGTCCTCGAAGCGGGAGAGGTAGGAAAACGCGCCTTCGTAGGCGCCGCTTTCCACCTCCATGGTTCCGTTTCCGT
Organism: uncultured Salinivenus sp.; assembly: GCA_964604815.1. Lineage (GTDB taxonomy): Bacteria > Bacteroidota > Rhodothermia > Rhodothermales > Salinibacteraceae > Salinibacter. The sequence goes on from CAZSBW010000046.1 coordinate 5,980, forward strand.
CGGGCAGGTTGCCCTCCCAGCGTGCGTCGGCAGAGCGTGTAGGCATAGAGTCGCAAGTCGGATTGTTCGAAGAGCAATGAGCGGTTCAGCCGTTCGTAACCAGCGCCCGGTGGTGCGTTCCGGGGAGCTGGGCGCTTTCGTCGGAAAGAGATAGAACGGCGCCTATTCTCCGCCGCCGTTGACCCTATCGAGGTGCACGTCGCGCTGCGGGTACGGAATGCCGATCCCGGCCTCGTCCAGGTGGTACTTGACCTGACGGGTCAGCTCTTGCTTGAGCCGGAAGTAATCGTCCGGCGTCGCCCAGATGCGCACCTGCCAGTCGATGGACGAGCCGCCGAGTCCAACGAGGGCGGCCTGCTCGCCCCTCTCTTCGATCCGGTCGTCGACCTGCCGGGCCGCCTCCAGAAGCACCGCTCGGGTGTCGTCGATGTCGGCCGGATAGTCGGTGCCCACGTCGCAGTCGACCCGAATTTCGTCGTAGGCGAAGATGTTTTCGATGGTGGAGCCGAAGATGTCCCCATTCGGAATGACGATGAGCCGATTGTCGCGGGTGCGAAGGCGCGTGAAAAAGAGCTGGAGGTCCTTCACGAAGCCGGTTTCGCCGGCAATCTCCACGTAATCGCCCACCCCGAAGGGACGAAAAATCAGAAGCATGACGCCGGCTGCGAAGTTTGCGAGCGTGCCTTGCAGGGCGAGGCCCACGGCAAAGCCCGCCGCGGCCAGCACGGCGACGAAGCTCGCAATCTCGACGCCGACGGTTTGGAGGGCGGCAAAGATCGCCAGCAAGAAAACCGCGTAGTAGACGAAATTCCCCGCAAACTTCGTAAGGGTTCGGTCCACGCCGGGCGCGTCAAGCCCGTCGCGAATTTTGTTGCGGAGCCACTTCGCCACGTAGCGGCCGATGACGAGGATCGCGATGAAGGCCACCGCACTGAGCAGATAATCGGCGGCGAGACTCAGGGTCTCGGCCGAGAAGTAGTCCTTAGAAAAAAGGTCGTTCATAAATGGAGAGAACGTTCGGTAATAAAAACGCGCTTCAATCTCGAATGGGAGGGCGAAATCGTCAATCCGGCAGTCCCGAATCCAGCGGAGATCCGAGAGCAGGTACAGGGGAATCTCGTTTGAGGCCGGTTGCTTGCTCGGCTTCGTCCCGGCCCCGAACGCGGTCGACGAACCGCTGGAGCAGAGGTCCTGTCAACTCCATGTCGGGGCGCACCTGCCGAAATCCGGTGATGGCTCCCTCCTCGTTTTGGAGGAGGCGGAAATTGAAGATGTATCGGCCGTCGTCGGTAAGGCCCGCGTCGGTACGCCCGAACCGAATGTCCTGGATTGCAAGGGCGCCGTCCGGCGTGCGCCGAACCGTAAAGTATCCGCGCGAGAACCAGCGCAGTCGCTCCACGAAGGGATTGTCAGCGGCGGTTCCCAGCAGGTGGTGGTTCTTGGGCACGTACCGAAACGACACCCGGCGGTCGTCGTCCAGCAGTGAGTAGTAGCCCACGTGGAACCCGTCGTCCCCCTCCGAGACCCCCATCCACAGCAGGTTGTTGAAGGCCGTCGGCTTGGTGAGGAGCCGCTCGGCGGGGAGATCCTGCGACTGGAGGGCCGATTCGAAGACGTGATTGACAAATCCCTTGTTTGTGATCGTCAGGAGCAGGTAGGCCGAACTGATTGCCAGCCCGGCGTAGTTGGCGAGGCGACGCGCTCGGGCGGTGGGCTCCCACCACAGCGTCGCGAGCAGTCCGACCGCCAGCGGGACGGTGTAAAGCGGATCGATGATGAAGATCGTCCCGAAAAGGACGGGCGTGTTGGCGAACGGCCAGAAGACTTGCGTGCCGTAGATCGTGAGGCAGTCCAGGCCGATGTGCGTCAGCAGCACAGCGCCCACCATGAGGGTCCATCGGCGCCGCGACGGGCCGTCGTCGTGCAGGCGCGAGAGACCGATTCCCACGAGGGGGGCGAGCAGGAGGGCAAAGAGGAGGGAGTGAGAGGGACCGCGATGGAAGAGCAGGGATTGGGCCTCCGTCAAGAACGGATTGGCGAGCACGTCGAGGTCCGGAAGGGTGCCGAAGAAGGCGCCCCAGAGGGGGGCTTTGGCGCGACCTTCGGAACCGGCCACCGCTTCACCAACGGCGGCGCCAAGGGTGATTTGCGTCAGGGAGTCCATTCAGGGGCGGGGTCCATGGATGGAGGAACCGATGTAGAAAGCTGTAGTACGCGGAACCTGCTCTTGGGACTCGTTCGGCAGTAGCCGCTTCGCTACGAATTCGTTATGACTGTCTGCTATGCCCGATCGCATCGCGTGCCGCGCCGAGAACGTCGTCGTCCGCGGCGAACACCGTGAGACCGTGAAGGACCTCGTCTACAAAATGTTCGAGCGGCGCCATCACAGCTACGTGGGCGGGCAGGAGCAGGACTGGCTCACCGTCGAGCTCATCCAGTCGCTGCGGCGGGAGAGCGAGGTCTACCGCGAGAAGCTGAGCACCAAGACCGACGGGCCGCTTCCGTTTGCCCTCGGGTACTTTCAGCTTCGGGACGGCATGCTTCGGCTCACGACGAACGAGGTGCCGGCCAACGTGGCCCCGAAGACGCTGGTCCGATTTCTGAGCGAGTTCGTTGAGCCCGGTGCTCGGTTCTGGTTCGGGGCGGGGGAGAAGCAAGACGGCTGGGAAGTTCGCGGCGTGGACGAGGTCGCGCTCCTCGATTCGACGGAAGCGTCGGCTGATCCCTGAGCGGATCGGGACCGGTTTCTGCATCTGGGAGGGGGGAGGGCACAAATCGACCAGGCACCATTCGGGGCATTCTCTCAGTCGTCGGAGCAGAGGAGCCGAACGAGACGCTGGGCGGCCTCGGGCTCGGATAGATTTTCAATCGGCGACGCATCTGGGGGCAGAAGCGTGACCGAACGGTCTTTGCTCTGATTCTCTCTCAGGTACTCCTTCAGTCGAACGCCGATGCCCGCGCCGTCACGAGCCACGAGGCCGGTCACGGTGTTCGGCCGATTGGGGAACGGCTCGCCCTTGGGGAGCGCGCCGGCAACCGTCCCAATCGTCTCACGCGCTGCGCCGAGCGTGCAGTCGGCAAGCCGGGCAAAGAGCTTGACGGAGTGGTCCCGATCGAAGTCGACGTAGAGTCGACTAAAGTTGGGCTGGAGGGGGCGCCAGTGTAGGTCGATCTCCCCACAGCCCTCTGTGAGGTCCGCCACGGCGTCGACGAGATTGGGAAGCGCCTTTTCGAGATCGTCCATCATGCGCATGTAGCCCCTTATTTCTCCCTGCATGCCGGACGTCTGGCCGAGGCCCTCCGCCGCTTTCATCGACGCGCTTTGCAACCAGGACTGAACGGCCTCCGTCTGCGTGATCTGATCGCTCACGGCCCGGAGGGAGGTCGACAGATGGGGCTCAATGCGGGTCTTCCAGTCCTCTGTTGAGAGATCGGACGCAGGCACGGATGACGAGGATACGACGTTTGGGGAAAGAACGAAACGACACAGCAGCGAGGGGGGAACAAAATACCGACTTTTGCATCTAAAATCGGCTCTAAACAATAAAAAATCCTACTACAAATACCTACTGTGCCTGATAATCCAGCGACCTCACGCCAACCGAAGGCGATGCCCCTCGATGAGCTTTCGGAGCACCTTCAACTTTCGAAGCAAACAATCGTTCGGTGGGTTGATCGCCATCTGATCGATGCGGACCTCTACTGGTCCCTGTCGGAGTCGAACGAAGAAATTCGGATGATCGATCTGTCGGACGAGACGCTCGACTTCCTGGAAGACTTTGCTGCGGACTACCGGGACGATGTCGTGAGCCGGACGGAGGCGCGGCGCATTCTCAAGCAGATCGATCGGAAAAAGATCAAGAAGTTGATTCGGGCCGGAGACGTGGAAGACGTGGAGGTGGACGATGAGACCCGCGTCGTCGTTGGCAGTCTGGAGGACTATCTTATGGAGCGAGAGGCCGAAGAGGAAGAGGAGGAAGAAGATGAGTAGGCGGGTCTTTTCCTCCGAGCGTTTGGGCCGGTGAAAAGGCGTTTCCTTCTGATGCGCCTCAGGGTAGAGAAGCTGGGAAGTCTCGTTTTATCGGCCCGCGAGACCGTTTGCAAACTGCTTTCCCCGAGAGCAGGGAGTCGTGTAACGCCAACGGCGAAATCATCTATCCCACGGATCGGTTTTGCTCCCTTCTGAACGGCTGGTTGGGTCATCAAGCAGATGAGGAAGCGTCGTTCTCCTCCAGCATCTCGATCAGCTTCGGCTTCATTTCTTCGATGGGAAAGACACCCAGTACTCGTTTGACAATCTGTCCTTCGGGGTTCACGACGTAGGTGGTCGGGAGGCCGTACATGGCCTCAAAATGCGACTCCGTGGACTGATCGGGATCCAGGACGATTGGATAGTTGATTTTCTGCTCCTTCACGAACGGCTTTACTGCGTCGGCGCCTTCCTGGTCGACGGCAATGCCGACGATTTCCAGCCCAGCTTCATTGAGGTCGCTGTAGAGATCAACGAGGTCCGGGATTTCGCGTCGGCAGGGGCCGCACCAGGTCGCCCAAAAGTTCACGAGGATGACCCCCCCCTCGTGGTCGGCCACATTGATCGTACGACCATCCATTGTCTCCAGCGTAAGATCGGGAGCGGGAATGGGATTGGTCTCGTAGTTGGTGCCGGACTGTGACTGCGTATTCTTTGCCGGGGAATTGGTCGCAGACGGGTCCCGGTCGGAGCTGCAGGCGTTCAGCGCGAGCAGCAGCCCGGCACAGCAGAGAAGAAGACTGAAACGGCGCATGGAAGGCACGATTACTGGGTGGAAAACGAGAAGCGGCGCAGTTCTTCGCGGAGGGTGTCTGCCGTCACGTTGAAGTGGGACGTGTCGAAGACGGGCGTCTTTTCATGCAAGAGGATGGCCTGCGGGGTCTCGTGACGCACGTCAAGGTCCGATTCGATCGCGTCGGACACCGAGCGGCTTTCCTGTACAACCACTCTGTAGATGGGCACGTCTTCTTCCTCCACGAGCTCCGTCATCTCAGTTTGGGCCTGTGCACTGACCGGGCAGGCTGAGCTGTGCTTAAAAATGAGCACCGGGGTCTCTTCGGATTGAGTGAGGGCCTCCGTCCAGTCGGCGTCTGAGGTCAGAGCAAGGAAAGGGGCGTCAGACATAAAGATCAAACTGATTTTTCCGTAGTAGGGGGCATCTTTCCGTACCGCAAAAGCCGATCCATGATACGTGGCAGTGGTGAACAATCGGTCAAACTGCTCTCGCCGACGGTCATGCTGGGCCGTCGGCCACGTAACCTGCCGTTTTTGATTGGCTGAATGGACCCGAACTACGTTCATTCGAGTGTCATTCTGAGCGACCGACGAGCAAAGTGAGGAGGGAGTCGAGGAGTCTTCTCAAATTAGGAACGAGCGTTTGCCCGGGTCGTGGAAGGGAGTCCTCTGATAGTATCGCCGCTCTCGCTCACGATTTTTGCGTTCGTTCTCATGAGTACGGTTTCGGAATCGGGCGCCGAGGACATTCGATGGACGCTCGACGACCTTCACGACAGCCCCACAGCTGCTCAGGACAGCCTGGCGACCGCCGACGAGGAGGCAGAGGCCTTCGCCGACGAGTATCGGGGCCGCATTGCTAATCTGGATGCTAAGGAGCTGGCGGCGGCTCTCGACCGCCTCGATTCCATACAGGACCGGCTCGGACGCGCCTACGCGTTCGCGCACCTGTACTGGTCTACCGACACGAACGACGAGGAGCGCGGCGCCTTGCTGCAGTCGGTGCGCGAAACCTACAACCGCATCAACCAGAAGGTGCTGTTCGTGGAGGTCGAGTGGGCCAACGTGCCCGACGAGCGCGCCGAGCAGATCCTCGGCCGCGAGGTGCTGGCGGACTTTCGGCACTACCTGGAGATCGAGCACCGGCAGAAGGAGCACGTCCTCAGCGAGCCGGAGGAAAAAATCCTCTCCGAGAAAAACATCACCGGAAAGCAGGCCTGGACCCGCTTTTTCGACGAGACGCTGGGGGCGGCGCGCTTCACCCTCGACGACGCCGAACTCACGCAGGAGGAGATTCTGTCGAAGCTCTACGAGCCGAACCGGACGCTCCGCCGGGAGGCCGCGCTCGCGTTCACCGACGGGCTGGAAGAGCGTCAACAAACGTTGACGTTCGTGTTCAACACCGTGCTGGCCGACAAAGCCTCGACCGACCGACTTCGGGAGTATGACCACTGGCTGGAAAGCCGCAACCTCTCGAACGAGGTGGACGACGATACGGTACAGGCGTTGATCGAGGCCGTCACCGGTCGCTACGACCTCGTCGCGCGGTTCTACGACCTCAAGCGCCGCCTCCTGGGGCTCGACGAGCTCTACGACTACGACCGCTACGCGCCCGTCGGAGAGGCGGACACGACGTACGAGTGGGACGAGGCCCGAGAGGTCGTTCTTGCGGCGTACGCCGACTTTCATCCCGAGATGGCGGATGCGGCCCGACGCTTCTTTGACGAACGCTGGATTGATGCCGCCATGGCCCCGGGCAAGCGGAGCGGAGCGTTTAGTCACCCCACGGTGCCGAGCGCGCATCCGTACGTGTTGCTTAACTACACCGGCAAGGCCCGCGACGTGCAGACGCTGGCGCACGAGTTGGGGCACGGCGTGCATCAGTACCTCGCGCGGGAGCAGACGATTTTTCATCACACCACGCCCCTCACGACGGCCGAGATGGCGTCCGTCTTCGGGGAGATGCTCGTCTTTCGGCGTCTCATGCGGCAGGAGGACGATCCCCAAAACCGCCTCGCCATGCTCGTGGCCAAGATTGACGACACCCTGGCGACGGTCTTCCGACAAGTGGCGATGAATCGCTTCGAACACCGAATCCACACCGAGCGGCGGGAGGAGGGGGAGCTATCGGCCGAGCGGTTTTCCGAACACTGGATGGACACGCAAGAGGCGATGTTCGAGGGCAGTGTGACGCTGGGAGACCACTACCGGCACTGGTGGAGCTACGTCCCGCACTTTCTGCACACGCCCGGCTACGTGTACGCCTACGCTTTCGGCGAACTGCTGGTGCTGGCGATGTATGCTCGCTACGACGAGGCCGGCGACGGCTTTGCCGACGCGTACCTGAATCTGCTGCGGGCCGGCGGATCCGACTGGCCGCATATGCTCGTGGGACGCGTCGGGGTCGACTTGGAGGATGAGGGCTTTTGGGAGCGGGGCCTTTCGCAGATCGAAACCCTGATCGACGAGGCCGAGTCGCTGGCCGACGCGACGGCGGAGGCTCC
>CAZSBW010000047.1:0-13130 GCA_964604815.1 uncultured Salinivenus sp.
CTGCTCGACGAGCGCTTCGAGATGCACATGGAGGAAATCGACCTCTGCTGGCGCCTGCAACGACACGGCTACCGCGTCCGCGTGCAGCCGCGGAGTACCGTCTACCACATCGGCGGCGCCTCCCTCCCCCAGAGCTCGCCCCGAAAAACCTACTACAACTTTCGCAACGGGCTGCTCCTGCTCTACAAGAACCTTCCCCCCTCGGCGTGGCGGCGCGCGATGCTGCTCCGCGTGCCCTGCGACAGTGCCGCGTTGGCTCGCCTCCTCGCGGCCGGCAAGGGGGCGGAAGCCGCAGCGGTTCTGCGTGCCTACCGGGACGCGTTCCGGATGCGGCGCCACTACGCCGGCGCGCGCCCCGCCGAGACCGACCCGCTCGTTCGGCCGCCGTACCGGGGCCTCGCTCCGGTGGACTACTTCCTCCGCGGACGCAACACGTTTTCCAGTCTGCCGGCCGAGCAGTTCCTTGGCCCCAACCGAACAGTGCCTTCGCCCCCCGATCACTAATCGGACCCTCGGGGCGCCGGCCCCGGCCGATTCCGCCGCCACACGACGACGGCCACCGCCCCCAGAACAATCACCATGCCCCCGACCGAGGCACGCGGCGGCACTTCGCCGAACAGGAAATACGCCAGGATGGATGCTCCCACCGGCTCCAGCAGCGCCAGCATGCCCACGATGGCCGCCGAGACATACTGCAGCGCATAGTTGAACGACCCGTGGCCCAGCACCTGCGGCCCGACGGCCAGCCCCGCACAAAGCCCGTAGAATTCCCAGGAGTAGCCCAGCAGCGGCACGCCCCTCCACCAGGCCGCGACGAGGGCCGTCCCCGCAGCGACCGAATAGAGGGGCGTCACGTACGCCAGCCACGACACCTTCTGCCGCACCACCCGCCCGATGAGCAGATACACGCTCACGAGCACGGCGGCCCCCAGCGCCAGCGAATTTCCCCACAGCGCTCCCTGTCCGAGCGTCACTGTGCCGGCATCGGCCCACCCGATGAGGGCCGCGCCGCCCACGGCCGCGAAAATGGCCCCAACCGTCCCCGCCGACAACCGCTCGCCGAGCATCACGTACCCGAGTCCGGCCAGAATAATGGGGCTTGAGGTCACAAAGATCGACGCGCTGGCCACGGTCGTGTGGGAGAGGGACTCGATCCACGCAATGAAATGAAGTCCGAGGAAGACGCCCGACGCCAGAATCAGCAGCAGGTCCCGCCCCGAAAAACGGGACATCTCCCCATCGATCCGCCAGGCAGCGGCCACCGGCAACAGCATCCCCGCCGCCGTGACCGTCCGCCAGACCGCGATGGCAATCCCCGGCACGTCTCCCGCCCAGCGCACCAGAATCGGCGCCATCGTGAAGCTGAGCACGCCGAGCGTGAGGAGGACGTAGAGACGAGGGGGCCGGTCGGAGTGCATCGGATTCGGCCCGAGGGGCCATCGCTATCGAATTCGTCCTTCGTTCATCCGCTCCACGCGCTTAATGTCTCTCTCGATGCCCTGACGTGCAAGGCGAAAAAAGACGTAAGCGATAATTGGAAGGAGAAGTGCGGCGGAACGCCCCCATAGGAGGCCCGTCGGTCCAGTAAAAACCAATGTACCGGCCCGATAGAGACCGCCGTACAAGACGCCGGCAAGGAGAAGGGTCAGAACCTGAACGCCGACGACAAGCGTCCGCTGGAGTTTCCGCTGCTCGTTATCCTTGTACAGAAAAATGGCCCCAATCGCCATGACCACCGTCACCGCCAGCAGACCAACGAGCGATGGAACGAACCACGCAGACTGACTCGCCGCAGCCCCGCTCCAGGGGACGTCGAGAAGGCCCATGGCCCCCAGGGCGAGAGCCCCGAGAATAAGATAGACCGTCTGGATGCGCTGTATCATACCCGGACTCGTCGGTTGAAAGAATCGCTGGGACGCAACGCGCAGAGATCAGGCTTCGACACGGTGGGTGATCCGATCGGCAAGGGCCTCGGCGAACTCGGAGGTGCTTGCGTTCCCGCCGACGTCTGCCGTGAGCGTGTCCTTCTCCCGGTACGTTTCCTGTAGGGCCTCGCGAATCGCACGGGCTGCCTTCTCCTCCCCGATGTGATCAAGCATCATGACGGCCGACTGGATGAGGGCCGTGGGATTAGCTACGTTCTGGCCCGCAATGTCCGGGGCGCTGCCGTGGACAGCCTCAAAGACGGCATGGTCATCTCCAATGTTGGCCCCCGCCGTGACCCCGAGCCCCCCCACGAGCCCAGCCGTCAAGTCACTCAGAATGTCCCCGAAGAGGTTGGTACTCACGATGCAATCATACTCCTCCGGCTGCATGACGAGCTTCATGCAAAGGGCGTCGATGATCGCGTCCTCAAACGCAATCTCGGGATACTCGGCGGCAACCTCGCGACCAATGTCGAGAAAGAGTCCGGAGGTTTTCTTGAGTATGTTCGCCTTGTGGGCCAGTGTAACCTGGTCGCGCCCGTGCTCCTTCGCGTACTCGAAGCAAAAGCGGACGATGCGCTCGGATCCTTGCTTGGTGATCCGAGCAATCGAGTCAGCGATCTCAAGTCGCTCGTCGAAGGTTTCGATCCCGGAGTAAAGGCCCTCCGTGTTCTCCCGAAAAATGATGAGGTCTGTGTTCTCGAAGGGGGTGTCCACGCCCGGCAGCGTCGAACAGGGCCGCACGTTAGCGTAGAGGTCGAGCCGCTGCCGGAGCTGTACGTTTACACTGGTAAACCCCTGGCCGACGGGCGTCGTGATCGGTCCCTTCAGTGCCACACCGGTCGATTGAATCGAATCGATGACGTCGGGGGGGAGGGCCGGACGTCCCCGCTCGACGGCCGTCTGCCCAATCACGCGGTGCCGATCCCACGAGACGTCCACCCCCGCAGCATCAATGACCTGGATTGTCGCTTCCGTCACTTCAGGACCAATGCCGTCTCCGGGCAAAAGAGTGATGGAGTGCGCCATGCGTCTAAGTGCATTATTCGTTGCAGAGAAGCCCCGCAAACAAAAAAGCCCTGCCGAAAAGCAGAGCTTTTTTGCTCGACGAAAGGATGAACAGCTTACTGATTGGGCGGATTCTCGCGATTGGAAGAATAATTAATCCGAAGCGCGCCTGCCTTCCGAAGTTCTTGCTGCACCTCATTCACAATTTCCATCTCCGAATCCACGTCCACCTTCAGAGAGGCAATCAGCTTCGGCTGCTCCTGAAGCTTGTTGTACATGACGTTACGGATCGTACTCTTATTCTCGATCAATGCATCTTCGATCTGAATGGCGGTGTCCCCTTTGTTCTCGCCTCGCTTCAAGGGACCAATGTGGATCTTAGAGATCAGCCGCTTCTGGTCAATTTTGGTCAGGGCCTCAGCCTGGGGAAGCTGCGTTCGAACCTTGATGTTCTGCTCCCGGAGCACCGTCGAGACCATGAAGAAGATGAGGAGCATGAAGACAATGTCCGGCAGGGAGGCCGTGGTAAACCCTGGTTCCGTATCCGAACTTCGACGCTGAAATCGAGCCATGATTCTAAGGAGTGGGTGGAAAAATCAAGCAGGTCAGAAACCAGTCCACATACGGAGTGTCAATCGCCCGTATCCGGTTCAGCGATCGAAATCTGAGCACTGAACGCGTCCCGAATTTTATTATCGTCTCCGGGATCCAGTGTGCCGTAATACTCCTGATAACTGTCATAGCGCTGCTCCAGGCCGACCTGTTTTCCCTTCGGGGTTTGCTTCGTCCGGGCAATTTGGTCCCAGATCTCGCGGTACGCCATCCACACCTCATCGAGTACCTCAATGTAGGTGTCATATGGCGTTTCCGCGTCGGTCTTGATCGAGATAACGGCCTTATCCGGCTTCGTTGAAAGATCTGGGTCAGATCCGTAGTTGGTAACGTGGCTTTTCACCCGTTCCCGGAGTTGCCCGATTGAGGCCGGCTCCTCCTCGATGAGAAGCTCTCCCTTGGCGTTGACCAGAACCTTAAAAAGATTCCGATCCTTCACGGGCGGGGGTTCCTGATCCTCCAGTTGTGGGGGGAGGGTCATCCCGATGCCAGTGTCAACGTTGATGGTCGTCGTGACGAGGAAGAAAATCAGGAGGAGGAACGCAATGTCGGCCATGCCGGCCGTAGGAATCTCTGCCTCCTCCCGGTCTTCGCGACGTTCTTCAAGCAGTCCAGCCATAGAAAAATCGACTCCAATGAAACGGTGCGCGGACGTCCAAAGGGATATCTAACTGAAAGCACTCCGGGCCAACTGCCGCAGGCCCGTAGCGACCATTGCCAAAAGCAGGAGGCCGAACATGATCACGAGGGTAAACATGCCGGCCTGGACCCAGGGCGTCTCTGCTCCCCCAAAGACGAGCCGTAGTACGACCACCAGCACGCCCGGAATCAAAACAAGCCCAATCGTGAGAGGCTGCACCTTCCCGTAGTAAACGCTGCGAAGGCCCGAGAGTCCCATGACGAGAAGACTGAGCCCAGCAAGTCCGATGGCCGCCCATATGGAAATGGGAAGAATGACGTTGCTCATGAGAAATATACAGTTGGTAGGTGAGCGGGCAGTGCGCAGGAAGAGAAAGACTCCCCCTCGACACCTGAGAAAAGCCTGTCAGATGGGAGGAGGGGTCCGATCAGGCATTATTCGTTTTCGCCAATGCTCTCCGGAATTGCCTTCTCTCCTGTGACGGAGTCACCGCGTTCAAGGGCGACGAGGGCATCGACTAGTTCGATCGAGGCATCTTCCATTTCGGCCACGATCCGATCAATTTTCGACACGGCGTAATTGTAGAAGAACTGAAGAATCACGGCGACGATCAACCCAAAGGCCGTGGTAAGCAGGGCAATCTTGATTCCACCCGCGACGAGACGGGGCGAAATGTCTCCGGCCTGCTCGATGGAGTCGAAGGCCCGGATCATTCCAATAACCGTACCGAGAAAGCCAAGCATGGGGGCGACGCTAATGAAGAGCGACAGCCAGACGAGCCCTCGTTCCAGGAAGCTCATCTCGATGGAGCCGTAAGACACGACGGCCTCTTCCACCGCGTCAACGCCTTCGTCGGCCCGAAGCAGTCCGGCCTGAAACACAGAGGCCACCGGGCCCCTCTCCTTGGCGCAGACCTCTTCGGCCGCCGGAATGCCGCCGTCGTCCAGGGCTTGTTTCACGCGCTGCAAGAAGTCCTGGGTGTTGATGTCGGCCAGGTTCAGTGAAATAATGCGTTCGAACGAGATGGCCAGGCCAATAATGAGGCAGATGAGCACGGGCCACATCCAGCCTCCTCCCTCATTGAAACGCTGAACGAGAATGTTAATCCCAGATGCATCGGCGCCGGCCTGAGGAAGTAATAGCAGAAGGTATGCCGTCAGCTTATCCAGAATCACCATAGGTGGCTAGTCCTCTTTCGGGTCTGTGATCGGGTGTGAATCGGGTGCGATGGAATCGCTTTCCAGACGCTGAACCGGGAAGCGGATCGATCTCCCCCTCCGCGTTCTGGGGAAAGCAATTCGCAAACGTAAAACAAGAATGTGGGCACTCGGCGGCTCCAGATCCCTCCTCCGACTCCCACACTGCACTAGTATAGGTAGCCGAAGATAGCTTGTCAACGTACCCAGCGCCTCCAAATTGATATCTTCGTGTGGATTGCCTTATCGAAATGGATCGTCAAAAAGCAGGTCTCTTCTTGGGACGGCACAACGTAGCCCCGTGCCCATCCCAATTGAGTGTGCCTCCCTTCTTCCCCGGTTTCGCACCGACGCGGGAGTGTTCGGTCCTTGGTCTACGCAGGAGACGCCCTCGATTGCCAACTCGCTACGAGAACGCTCAGGCTCCGGGACCGATACGGGAAAACATCTGTGAAGACGAGTTTACTGATACGTGAATGGGTTACTAAAGACGATCCCGACCGGTAGCGTACCACGGTCCTCCGCACACGGAGACGCGAAGCATGTGGTTTACCTACCTATGCACGGATCAGTAACGCCGGAGTGGCGCCCGGATTACTCCACGGGGTAACGATCGGCCCACGCCGCGGCGGTGGACCACGATTGGAGCGCCTCTGAAATGACAGCGTCGTTCGCATTCCGAATTCGTATCGCCATCGACGGATCAAAGAGACGTTGCCCAATGTGGCTCTTAATCATGGTCTCGATGGAAGAGCGAGCCGCCTCCACCGTCGACGCCGAAAATGCTGCTTCTCCGGTGGGACCGGACGCGCTACGCCCCCCATCGCCTCCACGTCGGGCTCCTGCCATGACAGGGATCGACGTCGGCGCTCGCACCCCGCGCTCCGCCGCGAATCGAACGAAGGCAGGGTACACGGTTGACGGAAGGGTGAACTCGGTGGCAAACGCCTCCGGACTCGTCCACCGGGCACGCAGGGAATCTCCACGGGCGTCGACCCACTGTCGCGCAAAGGCCCGGACAAGGCCCTCCCGTTCCACGGCGGCCCGATAGTCGTTTTTGGGGGCCTCCGTCACAACCCGATCGGGCAGAATGCCCCCACCCCCGACGATGGTCCGACCAGCATCGGTGCGGTGAACCAGCGAATCGGGAAACGCCGACGGGTCCAGGCCCTCGTCTGAGGCCCCATTCGCTGCATACAACGAATCCGAATCATCGCTCCGCTGCACCAAGCGCCCGGACGGCGTGTAAAACCGAGCCACGGTCAGGCGGAGCCCGCTCTCGTCTCGAAAATCGAATTGCCGCTGCACGAGCCCCTTCCCGAAGGTCCGCCGCCCCACGAGCAAAGCGCGGTCGTGATCTTGAAGGGCTCCCGCCACAATCTCACTCGCCGAGGCCGACCGTTCATCAACGAGCACGATCAGGGGCCGCTCCTCAAAAAGGCCGTCGCCGGACGCGTACTGTGCCCCGCCGTATTCCTCGTGTCGGCTGCGAGCCCGAACGATGAGTTGATCGTCTACGAGGAACTCGTCGGCAACCTTTTTGGCCATCGACATGAGCCCCCCAGCGTTGCCCCGAAGGTCGAGGATGAGTCGCGTCATGCCGTTCTCGTCCAACTCCTGCAGGGCTTCGGAAAGTTCTCGGTGCGTGGTGCGCGCAAACCGCCCTAGACGCACGTACCCGGTGCGGTCCCCAATCATGTACTGGGCCTGGAGGGTTTGGAGAAGAACGTCGTCCCGGGTGATCTCCGTGTCGAGAAGCTCCTCTCGTCGGGGACGCCGGAGCGACACCGTAACCGTACTTCCCTCCGATCCTTTCAAGCGAGTGCGAATCGTCTCGTGCGACCACCCAATCGCACTCTCCCCGTTGACCCGAACGATCCGATCCCCGGCCCGCAGGCCCGCTTTCGCACTCGGGCCGCCCGGCACCACGGACATGACCGCGATCGTATCCTGCGTTTTCGGACCGTCAATGAGCTCGTAGGTGATGCCGATGCCTTCAAACGACCCGCTGAACGTTTCCTCCACCTCCTTCATTCGGGACCGCGAGATGTAATCCGAATACGGGTCCAGGGGCCGCATCATGCCCTGAATCGAGGTGCGAGCCAAGCTATCGGGCGAGACCGGCTCCACGTATGCCTGCCGAATTACTTTGTAGGCGGACTCCAGCTTCGTGAACGCCTCGGCGTCCGGCTCCGGTGGGGTTCGTCCGTGAACCCACCAGCCCAGCAGAGCACCGATGAGAACGAGTCCGAGCCCTGCAACTGCAAACGTCGTTCGTTTCATACAGGAAGAAAAGCCCTGAGCGTCCGTCTTTTGGAAATTCGTGGGCGGTTTGTATCAATGACCGGAACGCGGGATCCGGTGGGCCGCGATTCGACGACTTTTTGGCAAATTGGAATCGATGAACCAGCCTGCTACGTTGGAGACGCCGCATAGACTCCTCATCGTACTCCCTTCCTCCGTTGTTGCTTTCAGATGACAAACAAAGAGATTGCGTCGGTCCTCCGGGAAACGGCCGACCTCATTGAACTGACAGACGGGAATCCGCATCGGGCCCGGGCGTTCTCCCGCGCGGCCCGCTCCCTCGGCACCCTGGAGGGGACCGTGCCCGACCGGTTGGAGGCCGGCACCCTTACGGACATCAGCGGCATCGGCGACGCGATGGCCGACCACGTGGCCGACGTCGTGGAGACTGGCACGTTTGACCTCCACGACGAGTTGCTCAATGCGGTGCCGCCCGGCCTGCTGGAGGTGATGCGGGTGAACGGGCTCGGCACCAAGCGCACGCGGCGGCTTTGGAGGGAACTGGACGTGACGTCGCTCGACGACCTGGAGCACGCCGCCGAGACAGACCGAATCACGTCCCTCGACGGCTTTGGGGCCAAGACGCAGGAAAACATTCTCGAAAACGTCCGCCGCCTCCGCGCCTACGACACGCAGTGGCGCTTCGCGGATGCTTGGTCCACCCTGTCCCCCCTCCTGGACCAGATGCGCGCCCTCGAGGCCGTCGAACGAGCCGAACCCACGGGAGCGCTCCGCCGACGGCTGGAGACGGTCGAGCAGGCCGAGGTCGTGATCGCCACGGAAGAGGGGGAGGCCCTCCAACCCGAACTCGACGCCCTCGTCGAGGACCCTTTCTCCCGCGCCGACGGCCGCCTCACGACGACCCTGCCGGACGGCCTGCCCCTCCACGTCCACCTCTCGTCCCCGTCGCGCTTCGGAACCACGTGGTGGCGCACCACCGGCTCGGAGGGCCACTGCGACGCCTTCGAAGCCACCTACGCCCCCCCCGCAGGGCACACCACGGAGGCGGACCTCTTCGCGGCGGCCGACTGTCCCGTCATTCCACCCGAGCTCCGGGAAAACCGAAACGAACTGGAGGCCGCGGCCCAGGACGCGCTCCCGGCCCTCCTGACGGTCGAGGACCTCCAAGGCTGCCTGCACAACCACTCCACTTACAGCGACGGCTCCCATTCGCTGCGCACGATGGCCGAGGCCGCTCGCTCCCTCGGCTTCTCCTATTTCGGCATCTGCGACCACAGCCAGTCGCTCCAGATTGCCAGCGGCCTTTCTCCCGAGGAAGTCCGCACACAACACGCCGAAGTCCAGGAGCTAAATGAAACGTTCCCTGACGACTTTCGCGTCTTCCACGGCATCGAGAGCGACATTTTGCGGGACGGCTCTCTCGACTATGACGACGAACTCCTCGCCACCTTCGACTTCGTGGTCGCCAGCGTCCACACCGGCTTTAGCATGACTGAGGACGAAGCCACCGAGCGGGTTCTGCGGGCGATTCGTAATCCGCACACCCGCATCCTGGGGCATCCCACCGGTCGGCTCCTGCTGGTGCGGGACGGCTACCCGCTCGACCACGCCCGCGTCATCGACGCCTGTGCCGAACACGGCGTGGCCATCGAGCTCAACGCCAATCCGTACCGCCTCGACCTGGACTGGCGCTGGGTCCACCGGGCCATCGAACAGGAGGTACTCATCTCCATCAATCCGGACGCGCATGCAACCGAGGAACTGGAGTACGTGCGCTGGGGGGTCGCAGTCGGCCGGAAGGGCGAACTCACGCCTGCGGATTGCCTCAATGCAAAATCGCTGGCGGACTTCACGACGTGGCTCGAAAAGGGAGCCTCCGCCTAACGACCGTTTTCTCGCTCTCCTCTCCCGTCCGACTGTCTCGTGCCGCGGTTCTCACGCATCGGCCTCGGTTCCCTCTTCGTCCTGCTCGTCGGGATTGGCCTATGGTGGATAATAACCCCCGAAGATCCGCCCCCCTCTGCCTCGCCCGTCGAGCGCCTTTCAGACACCACGACAATCCGCTGGACGGAGGAGGGACTCGCTGTCATTGATGCTTCTGGATCGCTCGACGCCCTCACCGCGCTCGGGTACGTGCACGGGCTGAACCGTGGATGGACCGTCGCCCTATGGCGTCAAACGGCCCTGGGAACGCTCAGTCGGTGGTTCGGAACCGGCGTCGCTCCGCTCGATCGACATGCCCGTCAACTGGGATTGTCTCACCAAGCACAGGCTGCATACGACGAGTTGCCCGCTGCCGACAAGCAGCGCTTCAGGGCCTACAGCCGAGGCTTGAACGCGGCCCTGCAGTCCGACCGCGTTCAGAACCAGGACCCGTTCGTGTTGCTCGGCGTGCAGCCCCGCCCCTGGGAGCCCTGGCACACGCTCGCCGTCGAGCGCCTGCTCGCGTGGCTGGCCACCCCTCCGCTTGATCCCTCGTCCGAGGCCCCCTCCGCCGTCACCGACTTTCGCCAGGTAGACCAGCTGTTCCGGCGCTGGCTGCACCTGCACGGATGGCATCGAAGCGTCGCCTGGGCGGTGCGTGCCCGCCCCTCCACGGGTCCCCCTCAAACGGTCCTTTTTCAGCGACACGTCCTTGGGGCCTCCGCCTCGCCCCTCGTCCAAGAGGTCACACTGAGCCGTCCCAGTGCCTCCCGCCTGACCGGAGCAACGCTCCCCGGCGTGCCCATCTTCTTTACGGGCACGACGGCGGAACGTGCGTGGGCCTCTCTCCTCCGAAGTCCAGCCCGCCTCGACCGGACGCCTCTTGACTCGACCGCCCTGGCACACCGGCATGAGCGGATCACGCCGTCCAACGGGGACGAGCAACTTGTCCGGATCCAACGTCTCAACGGAAATCTGCTCCTCGGCCACACCGCGTCCCCCGACAGTGTCGCCGGCGCGTCTGCTTTGCCCGGCAGATCCCCTCCACTTACGGCGTGGGTGCTGCGCTGGCCGGGCTTCTCAGCCGCGAGCGACCTGCCCGCGTGGCTCCGGCGAGCCGGGCTGCCCTCGTCCCAGACGGACACGACCTCCTTCCAGCTCTTCGACGCCGACGGCCTTCGCGTCTCGGCACAGGGAACGTGGAGCGTCACGGGCTCCCCAGCCGTCGTGGTCCGGGACGAGGCGAGGGAGCACGTGATTGCCGGACAATCCAAGTGGGCCCAGCACCAGGCTCAGAGCTTCCGCGCTCACCATCGTTCCAGCGAGCCGCCCAACGTGTCCCGTTGGAGCGCAAGCGATTCGAGCACCTGGGCTGCCCGGCTGCTTTCGTCCCTTCAGCCCGCGCTGGACCGCTTCTCCCGCACGCACCCGCAGTTCCAGACCGTAGTGACTTACCTGCGAAACTGGGATCATACCTACGATCCGTCGAGCATCGGCGCGACGCTCTTCGACCAGTGGATGCGGTTCTACCGCCAGGATCTCGGGCACGTCCCCACCCCGGCGGACAGCACCGCCTATTTTGCCTCCTATCGCCAGCAACGAGCGCTCCGCCGCGCCCTTGATACCCTGCAGGCCCGCTTCGGGCCTGACGTGCGCCAGTGGCGGTGGGAACGGACGGTCCCCGACCGCCGCTATTTTCCAGTGTGGTCGGCCGATTCGCTGGTGAATGGCAATCTCCAGGAGTTGAACACCACACAGTACGCCCCCTTGTCCTACAGCGGTCGAGGCCACCCGTCGGCACTGTCCGGCGGGCGCTCACTCGTCGATCCGCCGCCGACGGCCGCCTCTCCGGCCGCCTGGTCGGGGTGGGCGACGCCCGCAGACAGCACCCTCGTCGTCCGGCGGCGCCACTACGATCCCACGGTGATCTTCGCCCGGTCGCGCATGCAGCGAACTCGACCGCCGCCCATCTCCCTGTCTCCGAACAACGCCTCCCACACGACGACGCTCGTTCCCGCTCCTCGGTAGCGGACGGGACCGAAAGAAACGGCTCCTCCGCGACGGAACACGTCACAGAGGAGCCTGGAGCGGAATAACGGGATGCCGGTCACGTCTACTGAGCCTGCTTGCGAATCCGCTCCGGCACACTCGGATCGCGAAGCGTAGTGGTGTCGCCCAGGTCCTTCCCGTTCGAGATGTTTTCGAGGAGGCGACGCATGATCTTGCCCGACCGCGTCTTCGGCAGGTCGCCCACGAAGAACACGTTTGCCGGACGCGCGAACGGACCGATCTCTTCCTCGACGGCGGCAACAATGTCGTCCCGCACCTCGTCGGTGGCCTCCACGCCCTCCCGGAGGATGACGTACACGTCCGGCACGTGCCCTTTGGCCTCATCTTCGCGGGCCGCGACGGCGGCCTCCGCCACAGCCGATACCTCGGCGACAGCCGACTCCAGCTCCATCGTGCCGAGGCGGTGGCCGGCCACGTTCATCACGTCGTCCAGGCGGCCCAACACGCGAAAGTAGCCGTCCTCTTCGTGGATGGCCCCGTCTCCCGCCTCGTAGACCCAGTCGTGCCAGTCGTCCGAGTCGACGTCGGAGAAGCGACGCCAGTACTCGTCAATGAAGCGCTCGTCGTTGCCGTAGACGGTCTGGAGCATGCCGGGCCAGGGCCGCTCGATCACAAGGTTGCCCGCCCGTCCGCTCGCAGGATCGACGGGTTTGCCGTTGTCGTCGTAAATGGCCGGCTGAATGCCGGGGCAGGCGTGCCCAGCCGAGCCCGGTTTCATGTCTTGGAGCGCAGGCAGGTTGGTGATGAGGTGCCCCCCGGTCTCCGTCTGCCACCACGTGTCGACGATCACCGCGTCTTCGCCGCCGATGTGCTTGTAGTACCACAGCCACGCCTCCGGCTGAATCGGCTCCCCGACGGTCGTCATGTGACGGAAGTCAAAGTCGTACTTTTCAGGGTGCTGCTCGCCCCATTTCATGTACATCCGAACCGCCGTCGGCGAAGTGTGGAAGATGTCCACGTCGTGGCGCTCGGAAATCTCCCAGGTCACACCCTTGTGCGGGTGGTCGGGCGCGCCCTCCCGCATAACGCTGGTCGTGCCCAACGCGAGCGGACCGTAGACGATGTAGGAGTGCCCGGTAATCCAGCCGATGTCGGCGGCGCACCAGTACGTGTCCTCCGGCTTGATGTCGAGCACGTACTTCGACGTGCCGGCCACGTAGCTGAGATACCCGCCGGTGCGGTGCTGGGCCCCCTTCGGCTGGCCGGTGGTGCCGGAAGTGTACATCAGGAAGAGAATGTCCTCGGCGTCCCGCGAGACCGGCTCGACTCGGGCGCGCTCGTTGTTTGACAAAAGCTCAGAGACGAGCACGTCGCGCCCCTCTTCGATTTCGACGTCCGGGTGAAGAGCGCCCTCGTGCCGCTCCCACACCAGAACAGTCTCGACGCCCGACTCGGCCTCCTCGACAGCCGTATCGGCCTTTTCCTTGTGATTGAGGAGATCGCCGCGCCGGTAGTAGCCGTCGATGGTTACGATCACGTCCGAGTCGGCGG
>CAZSBW010000048.1:0-13083 GCA_964604815.1 uncultured Salinivenus sp.
GCGGCAGCAGGGCATCTTGCTGGGCCGTGTTGAAGCGGTGCACCTCGTCGATGAAGAGGATGGTGCGCGTCTGGTGGTGCTTGAGGCGATTTTTGGCCTTCTGGATGGCCTCGCGGATGTCGTTGACACCGCTCAGGACTGCGTTGAGGGACGTGAAGTGGGCCTCGGTCGTATTGGCGATGATGCGGGCGAGGGTGGTCTTGCCCGTGCCGGGCGGACCGTAGAAGAGAACGGATGTCACGCGGTCCGCCTGGATGGCGCGGCGGAGGAGCTTGCCCTCCCCAATGAAGTGCTCCTGCCCCACAAACTCGTCGAGCGTACGGGGCCGCATGCGGTCGGCAAGTGGGGCGCGTTCCTGCGGCCCCGACGGCTGTCGGGGCTGTTCGTCGAAAAGATCGGGCATAGACGACAAAGCCTATTGCTCTCGGTCGAGCACAAAGGACAACCTGTGAAACGGAGGCTGGTTTTCTTTTTCGAGCGTGCTCGTCGGATCCATCTGGTGCTGAGGCGAACGTGAATGTTTTGCTCTCAGCTTTTCCGAGTTCGTCAAACCAGTTGCAACTCGTCGAGCCGCCCCCGATGACGTAGAGACGCCGCGCTTGCTGGACGGGAGGAGTTCCGGTTTCAATCTCGCGGATGACCGTTCGGCTGAAGGCGGTCGAGTATCGCCTGCGAACACGTTTTTTCACGGCGGGGATGGTCCTGATTTAGCGAGTGCTCCTGTAGATCAAAATCAGGACAACACGGAATTTTCCCCGATCAGGACGAGCCATTCGTGTCCAGTCGGGCGTTTAGCGAATCCACGAATACGCTTCCTTCGAAGCTCGGGTTGCCGGTAATTCGTTCAAGGGCCTCCCGTCGCTCCGTCGAATCTTGTTTTTCTTTCGCCTTCTTCCAAAGCCCCGCGACGGCTACGTCCGGTTGTTTCCCCGTTAGGACTTCCGGCTTCACCCAGCCCGTGTCCCACCAGCTTTCCCCTCGACGCATACCGCGAACCTTGACCCAGGTGTCCTGCGTGTCCAGGATCGCGACCACGTCCATGGCCTGAAAGGTCTTCTCCGTACTGGCCATGGGGGTGGGGCGTTCATGGAGGGTCGTCTTGCGGAGAACAGCGGCCGGGTCAGCGTCCGTCGCGATCATGTCACTCCGCACCCAACCCTCGTCCCCGCCCTTGAGACGAACCCTGCTGTACTCCTTCGCCTCTCCGTTCCGCTCCGCCTCCCTGATTTCGTTCAGGAAGGCAAAAGACTCCCCCACGTTCAGGCTGGTCATGTACTCGCCGTCCGGACCCGGATTCTTGCGTACCGGCGCGCCCTGATAGATGCACAGGCCTTCAACCGGTTCCGTTTGCTCGGTGGTGGTCTGTGCGGCTGGATCCGAGGGGGCCTCCTGCGTCGCGTCCGCCGACTGATCAGTCTCCCCGCCGCCACAACCAACGAGAAATACTGTGCCGCCCAGAAGCAAGAGAACAACGCGACTGCGAATCAAGGTGCCGAGAGGGGAGCGGGCCATGGGTGGGACTGCCTGACTATGAGGAGAAGAGACGCGAACGCCGGATGGTCGGAAGATAAGAAAACTGTCACCACTGGAAAATGTCCAGGGACTTCGGGAATCCAGCCTCGACACCCCTTCTCCCCCCTCCAGGACCGCGGGCATGCCGTTGACCCCCGTTCCGGAGAGCGGCACGCCACGAGCGTCCGGGACGAATGCCCGTAAGCCCCCCTCCTCCCGATTCCGGAAACGCCCCGCGACAACTCCCAGGACGAGGACCTCCTGCGGTCAAAATGTTGCACTGAGCTTGACGCGGAGGGTGTGGATGACGGAGGCATTCGCGGGCGAGCGACCGTCGTAACTGAGCGACGCCCGCAAATTGTTGGTGATTACGTACCGTCCCTGCACTCCCCAGAGCATCGACGTACCCGGCCCCCGTCCGTCCGTGAGCTGGAACTGCGCAAGCCCCACCGCCGAGCCGGTCAGGTCCACCCGTGCGACTTCCGCGTTGCCCGTGAGCCGCAAGCGTCCCGCCCGATTCCACGAGATCTCAAACGGCACCTTTAGGATCCGGGCCTGGCGCCCCTGCAACCGGTCGCGCTTCTGTGCCCAGGCCCCCGAGAGGGTGAGCGTCATTGTCCGCAGCGGGCGGTACGACACGCTGGGCCGCCCCTCCAGGGTGCGAATGTCGAAGCTGCGCGAGTCGGAAAACGCCTCACTCCGCGTGCGATCCACCTCGTGTCGCCCCCGAAGCCGAACGCGCCACCCTAGCGCCGGACGCCACTGCCCTTCCACAGTCCACCGGTTGTTAAACGAGCGCTCGCCCCCCGCCGACCGCTCGGTGAACCCGCGCGACTGGCGCCACGCGCCCTCGACCCCGAACGCTCGTCGTCGCCGAAAGAGTTCCACCTCCTGCTCCAGCCGAATCGAGCCGTCGAGCGTCACGCCGGGCTGCCGAAAGCGCGCCAGATTGAGCCGGTAGATCTGCGCCACGTCGTCCGTCCGACTTTTCTCCTGGACCTCCACCGTCGTTCGCGTCGTCACCGACGACAACGCGCGCTGCCACCACGTATCGGGCGTGCCCCAGAAGCGGTCGGGCCGCAGTGACAGTCGGGTCCGGGCCTGAAGGTCAACCACCGGCTCCAGCGAGTCGGACGGCACGAACCGCTGAACGTACTCGCCCTCATTGGGGGTGGTCTCGGGCACAAACTCCCCGACCTGCTGCACCCCGTCGTCGTTCGCGTCCCGCCAGACGAACTGTCCCAGATTGGGCCCGGTGCGGACGTAGGTTTCTTGCAGAACGGGGGTGCGCTCCGTTACAGCGTCGTAGAAGAACGTCAGGCCCACGGCGCGGTCGAACGGGCGGGTCCGCCCCTCCAGGTTCAGGAGCAACGATTCCGTGCTCCGCCGCTGTCGGTTGATACGAAAAAAATCCGCCACTTCCCGCATCCGATAGGCCCCGCTCGCAGACGCGCGGTAGGGGGCCGTCGGGTCGTAGGACACCTCCGACTCCACGGTCCAGCTGCGCGACGCGTCCTGAAAGCGGCCCTCCGCCCCGCCCTCTTTGGTCCGGTACTCCACACTGCTGGACGCCTCGACGGCATCCTCCCGGTACGTGAGTCCGGGCCGCACCTCTACGAAGGAGAACGCCTCGCGGGTGAGGCTGTCGGTGCCCAGGGCGCGCTGCCGTCGCCGTTCCCGCTCCACCGCCACCTGCGGGGTCACCCGTCCGTCCAGCAGCGGCTGCCGGAGCACGCTCTTCTGCCGAAGCCACGAGCCGGATACCGCCCCGGCCCGATTGGTGCTGGACACGTAGGCCGAGCGAAGCGTCAGCTGCGGCCATCCCGATGGCTCCAGCGATATCGTCTCCCGGTGGCGCCACGCCTCGAACGCCGAGCCAATGGCGAGCTGACCGCCGCCTGCTTCTACCGACGCGGCCTCGCCTACGTCGACCCGAATCTCGCCCCGATCGACCCTCTCGGTCCCCACGCCGCGAAGTTGTTGCGGCAAGCCCGACCCCCGCCGCGAGAGATTCCACCGCCGCCCGTATTCCACCGAGCGCGTCTGGTTGAAGGACTCAAAGTGGCGGCCGCGCACCTTTCGTTGCACCTCCCCCGAAATCGTGCTCGACGGCAGTCCCCCGAGGTCGAGCGGCGCCGACGACAGCCGAGCGCCCGCGACGTAAGCGCGGTCGCGGTCGTTCTCGGCGTCGAGGGACGAAAAGCGGTTCTCGTCGTTAACCGACTGCGCCCACTCGCCAAAGACCTCGACTCCCTCGACCGGCTCGACCGATCCGGTCACGTCCACGAGCCGCTGTTTCTTCGGCGCGGGAAGCGGCCGGACGTCCTCGTAGCTCCCCCGACCCGGCCCCCTGTACTCGTAGACGACGCCGTTTGCCTGACTCCCCACGCGCTCGTACCGGCCCCGTCCCTGGCCCACGCGCGTGAATCGGACCCGGAAGACCGGCGTTCCTGCCGACGGCGCCTCGTCGATGGGCACGAAGGCGGTATCCGTCTCACCGCCCGGCGTGGTGACCTCTTCGCGCCGGTAGTGCACGTAGGGCGCCTCCGGGTCAAACTCGACGCGCTCGGCCCCGCTCCGCTCGGCCTGCCGAAGGGAATCTCCGGCCTGCGCCAGCTCAAGGGAATCCTGCCGGGAGAGGTCAAAGGCCGTCTGAAAGTCACGCCCGTCGGCCTTCCGGAGCACGCTGGCGCCCACCGACACGCGCGGCTCCCCGTCCGACCCGCGCCAGGCCCCGGCCTGCGCCTGTCCCCCGACGAGGGTACGCGTAAACGGCGTCGTCGAGTACTGAAATTCGACCGTGACGCGGCGATCCGCCGTGATGAGGCGATTGGACGTAAAGGTGATCTCTCCCCGCGAGTAATCGACGACGTAGTCGTTGCTGCGGCCCCGATCGAGGCGCTCGCCGTCCAGGTACACGCGCTCTGAGCCCGCAATGATGATAATTTGGTCTTCTCCGTTGCTCCCGCGCAGGCGGTAGGGCCCCTGCACGCCGTCCCTCGGCTCAATGTCCTGCGTTCGGTACTGCCCCCGGCTCACGGCCCCCATCACCGTTGCGTCGCCGGTCGCCAGTCCTGCCGTCCGGCCAAGGCCGTCGCTCGCCAGCGTGATGCCCTGCACCTTCTGGTCAAACTGTCCAAAGGTTCCCGCGCCCAGACTCACGTCCACGTCCCCAAGCCGGGCACGCCCCTGCGGGGCATCGACCTCCAGGAAGACGCGGTCGAACTCGCGAAGGCGCTGAGTACTGCCGCCGGGCTGGATGGGGGTATTTTCGTCGGTCAACAGGGCGCGGACCCGCACGTCCTCGGCGACCTCCCCCTCCAGCTGCATGCGCAGGCCCGACTCCACTGTTACGTCCCGATTCGTGCCGCCCACGATGCCCCGCGAGATCGATCCACTGCGCTGGATATCCAGGCCCTCGAACGGGGTAAATCCCGACGACTCGTCCGTCTGCTCCTCAACCACTGCCACCGTCCCGGTGTCCGCCGCCGCGGTGTCGGGCGCGCGCCGCCGGTACACCGACTCAAACGAAAAGGGAAATGTGCGATAGGTGGCAAAGAGGGAGTCGTGCGTGCTGAGGAGGTCTCGCCGCTCCACCCAGAGCCGTCCCTGCCGGGGGTCGAGCCGATACTCAGAGGAGTCCAGACGCGTGGGGCCAACCCGGATGCGCACCGTGCCCGGAATGATCAACGAGTCGCACAGGGGATAGGGCTGGGGGCGAAAGGTGTCGACGGTGTCGCGCTGGAATCCCACGTCGTCGAGGACGAGCGTCGAGTCTTGTGCCGCCGCGCCTCCCGCAAGCAACATGCTCCCCACCGCACAGACGACGAGTATGCGGATGGTCATCGGAACGGGAGTAACAACGGACGGACATTCATACGCAGCGGCGCTCGGGGGCCACCTGTCGGCGGTTCAGCGATGCTCACCACAGCGGGCGGCGATAGAGGGCCTTGGCGGTCAGCAGGAACAGGTCCTCCCCGCGCGGCACGGCGTCGAGCAGGGGCGCCGGCAAATCAACGACGTGCTCCACCGTCGTGCTCGTGGTCCGATTCCAAACAAACACTCGACTGGTACAGACGATCCAGAGGCGGTCCTGCTGCATTGCGAGAGCCTGGATCTCGGGGAGTGGCGGGACGTCGAGACGTTTGACGAACGTACCAAAGAGATCAAACGCCAGAACGGCCTGGCGATCCCGATCCGCCACGTATAGGCGCCGAGTGCCGTCGAGAGCAAGGGCGACCGGCCGCCGCAACGCTCCTTCGGCTCCGCTTGTCTCCCCGAGAAGGCGCTCGGGACGCCGCTGCCGATCCCACTTCAGCACCGCGTCGTTGCGACCGTCGATGACGAACGTGTCGTCCCCGACGCTGCTGACGACCGAGAGGGGCCGCCCTTGCCCCTGTACTGTGGACCCGTCCCGCCCATCGTCGAAGACCCGCTGCTCGCGGCCCTCTAGAAACGCCGCCCCAACCGGAAACGCCTCCAGATACAGCCCCTCTTCCGAAAAGCGTTGCACGCGCCCGTTCCCGGCGTCGGCAACCCAGATCGCCTGGCCGTTCGTGGGGTCCACGTCGGCCGGATCGTCGAACTCGCCCGCCCGCGTCCCCGATCCGCCCAGCGTCTCCTGCACGGCCCCCGTCACGTCAAGAACCTGAACGACATCCCGCCCCGCGTCGGCCACGTAGAGCCGATCCCTCGGGTCCACGGAAAGGGCCTTCGCGTCCCGAAAGCGGGCGATGACCGTAGGGTCGGCTTCTTCTTGCGCCGACACCGGCGGGGGCAGTCCCCCGATGAGTCCGAATAGAGCGGCCAGAGCAAGTAGTCGTCCGGGTCGTCGCATGTGCCTCGCACTGTTGAGGACGTGGTTCACAGCGTGGTGCATCCCTCGTTCCGCATCTCGCAACAGAATCGGACGCGCCCACAGACGAGGCTCACGCACCCGTGAGGTGGGCCAATCCCTTCTCCCCGATGTCGGAACGAACAGTTTTCCCTTTGAAGTTGACGAGGTCGACGCCCTCGTACGCCCGATCGAGCGCCTCGGGCAAATCCGAACCGCGGGCCGTAATCCCGAGGACGCGCCCGCCGTCGGTCACCAGGGCGCCGTCGTTGCGCCGATCGGTGCCGGCGTGGACCACGGACACTTCGGAGAGGGCCTCCGCCTCCTCGACGCCGGAAATTTCGTAGCCGGTCTCGTACTCGATGGGGTACCCGCCGGACGCGAGCACCACGCAGGCCGCCGCGCCCGCCGACGCCCGCAGCGAACCGGTGTCGAGCGTCCCGTCGACCAGAGAATCGAATACCTCCACGAGGTCGCTCTCCACCAGCGGCAGCACCACCTGCGCCTCGGGGTCGCCGAGTCGACAGTTGTACTCGACAACCTTCGGCCCGTCCGGCGTAATCATGAGGCCGCAGTAGAGCACGCCGCGATACGGCGTTCCCTCCTCCTGCATGCCCTTCAGGGTCGGCTCCACGATCTCCCGGCAGATGCGCGTGAGCAGGCTCCCGTCAACGATGGGGGCCGGCGCAAAAGCCCCCATGCCGCCGGTGTTGGGGCCGCTTCCCCCTTCCCCGATCGGCTTGTGGTCCTGGGAGGAGGGGAGAAGAACGTAATGGGTGCCGTCGGTGAGGACGAGCACGCTTACCTCCTCTCCCTCCATCCGCTCTTCGATGACGACCCGATCGCCGGCGGTCCCGAAGGCACGCTCCTTCACGATCTCATCCAGAGCATCGTGGGCCTCCTCTCGAGTGGAACAGACGAACGAGCCCTTGCCCGCCGCCAGCCCGTCGGCCTTCACCACGATGGGCGCGCCCACCTCATCGAGATACGCCGCCGCTTTGTCGTATTCCTCGGCGTCGAAGACGCGAAAATCGGCCGTCGGAATGCCGTGGCGGTCCATGAACAGATCGGCAAAGACCTTGCTGCCTTCCAGCCGGGCGGCGTCGGCGGGGGGGCCGATGATGCGAAGGCCCGCCTCCTCGAACCGATCGACGAGGCCGTCTACGAGCGGCTGTTCCGGCCCGACGATGGTCAGGTCAATGTCTTCGTCCTGGGCAAACGACACGAGCCCGTCGAAGTCATCCGCGGCCACGTCGACGTTGGTGGCCGGCTGGGCCGTTCCGGGATTGCCGGGGGCCGCGTAGAGGGCGTCGGCGTGAGAACTCTGGGCGAGGGCGTTGACGAGGGCGTGCTCGCGGCCTCCGCTTCCGATTATGAGAATGCGCATAAAGATTTAGGATGATTATGGCCTGCGCGTAGATTATACTGGAGGGACACGCCGCAAGAGTGAACCTGTGACGGCGTTTGTCCAAAGATAGGTGTCGACCACCACGGATGCACATGCAGGACAATTGGCCACGACCGTTCTGGTTACATGATGGCAGCTCTCCGGCACGCCCCCTTTCCGATTGGGCTCTCATGACTGGAATGGGCGGCAAGATGGGCTCAGTCCTGCTCCTCTTGGGCCTCGTGCTCGCCCACGTCCCCGCAGCTTCCGCCCAGCCGGCGTTCCCCGGCACGCCCGACGGTCCATCCCTGAACCTGCGCGTCTATCCCACTGATTTCTGGAGCCCACGCATTGGGCCGGGGGTCGGCGTGGGGCTCGTCGGACACAACCTCACTCGCCGGCACGACCAGTGGCTCCTGACCGTCGCACCCGCGCAGTACGAACAGACAGCCACCGCCGCGTTTGCCAGTGCCAATCCCCGACGGGCGCAACGATACATTCTGGTCGACGCCCGCGCCCGCCACACAGACCGAGACTGGCTGGGGCCGCCGTCCCGCCGGACAACCCTCGAACGCGCCTCGGTCCGCGCTCGCCTTCGGGGCGGACAGGCTGTTCTGGATCATCAGCTTCTCTTCCAGCCCCACCTTACGGTGGCCCACCACCGCGTGGACGCCGTCACTCAGCCCCTCGATGGCAACGCTGCCTCCGCGTCCCTTCCGCTCCCCAACAGCCGACACACCGGGCTCCGCGCGGGAGCCGACGTTCAGTTCGACGGTCGCAACCGGTCGCAGCTCGCTACCCGGGGCCTCCTCGTACAGGGAGCCTGGACCCGTTACGTCCCGCTCGACGGTGCGGCGCTCCGATTCGACCAAATGGAGTTCGACGCCTATGGATACGTTCCGCTGAGCGGGCTGCACCGTCTGGTCTCGCGCGCGTCCCTCACCCGGACTCGCTCTCGGGGCGACGCCCCCATTCCGGTCTACATGCTGCCAACCCTCGGGGGTACTTTCGTGCCCGGCTGGGCGCGGGGCCGCTTCGCTGCGCCCGACCGACTGATGGTGAGTACTCTTTACCGCTTTCCGCTCATCCACCACGAGAACCTTGCGACGATTGAAGGCCACTTGGGCGTCCACCTGGCGAGCGTCTATGAATCGTTCGCCGATCAGTTTTCCGGGCGCGTCTCGTTTGGGGAGCCTCCCTCCCTCGACAAATCTGCACGCCCGCTTCGCCCATCCGCCTCCGCGGGCATTCGGGTTGTCGTTCCCTCCCGCCCCCACGTGCGCCTGGACCTTGCGCTCGGCATCAGCCCCGAAGGACTCACAGCGGTCCGCTTCTCCTTCGAGCGCCCGTTGCAGGCCCTTCGCTCTTCCCACCACTCCCCGAGTCCCCTTCGATAGATTCGAGCTTGACAATCCGGTAAGCTGAACGGTCTTTGTTCTTTGGCGGAGACGACGTTGTCCTGTTCGTTCGAATCCACGTTCTGCCCCCAACCTTTGTGCCCCACTGGCTGCGTCTTGCCCTCAAATCGATCCTGACTGTGAGCGTTTTGACCGCGCTCACATATTCCGTCGAGGGGGACACCCTCGTAGCGTCCCTCCAGCAGGCTCAGTGGACGTGGGTTGTCGTCGCTGTCTTCCTGATTCCTCTCAACCTCGCGCTCGACGGCTGGGTGTGGAAGCAACTCTTGGACCCCGTTCTGGATCGCGTCCCTCTCCGGGCCCTCTTCGGCGGACTGCTCAGCGGGATCGCGCTCGGCTTCTGGACGCCGGCTCGGGCTGGGGAATACGCGGGCCGCGCGTTCTCCCTGCCCGAGGGCGACCGGTGGTCGATCTCGTTGACCGTCTTTGCCCAACGCATGGTCGACATGGCGGTCGGCGTTTCGCTCGGTCTGCTTGCGCTCACGTGGTGCTTCTGGACGAGCGTTCTCCCTGTGTCTGGACCCTGGCTGGCAGCGGGGACGATTGGCCTTGGCACCGCCGTCGTCCTCGCGGTCTTCATCGGCGCGCCCGTTCGCGTTCATCGACTGGCCCGGTGGCTCGTCCCCAATCATGCGAGCGTGACGGACCGGACGGCTCTCTTTCGTCGCCTCTCCCTCCGACAAGGAATGGCGGTGCTGGGCGGGTCGACTGCGCGCTACGTCGTTTTCACGGGACAGTTCGCGTGCCTCGGTTTGGCGTTCGCCCCCTCGGCGCCGTGGCACATGCTCGCACTCGGCGCAAGCCTCACGTTCTACGCAAAATACCTCATCCCGTCGTTGACCCTTCTTGATTTGGGAATTCGGGAGGGGGGGGCGGCCTTTTTCTTCCAGCAGTTGGGGCTCGGGGCGGCCGCGGGCCTGAACGCTGCTCTCCTCCTGTTTGCCCTCAACATTCTGGTGCCCGCGGCGCTCGGCCTCCCCTTCGTCGCTCGCCTCCGCCTGTCGGGGGAGCGAGAAGAAACAGTCAAGGACCGTTCTCTTGCCTCGGTCCTGCGCTCGTAGCCTCATTGCTGTTCCCTCTCACGACGTCCGTCCTCGTTCCTCGTGCCCACTGCCCTTCTCGCCCTACTTGCCGTTGTCGTGGCCGCCTACCTTCTCCAGCTCGGAGCCGCGGCCCTCGGATTTGCGCGGGTCCGCCGCGAGCCCCATCCGCCCGATCCGCCCTCGTGGCCCTTCGTGTCCGTCGTCGTACCGGCCCGCAACGAGGCGGACGGCATCGAGGCGTGCCTGGAGAGCCTCCGCGCCTGCGACTACCCGAACGACCGCTACGAAATCATCGTGGTGGACGATTGTTCGACCGACGGAACCGCTGCTCGCGTCAAGGCACGTCAGCCCGCCGGGCCCGACGTTCAACCGGAGGCGTGCACCGTGCGATTGGTGGAGATGACCGAGACACACGGCCGACTCGAAAATCACAAGCCCGCCGCCGTGGCCCAGGGCGTAGAAGCCGCTGAGGCCGACGTGATTCTCACGACCGACGCGGATTGTACGGTGCCCGCCGCGTGGATTCGATCGATGGTGCGACGGTGCACACCGGAGACGCCCTTTGTCGCCGGGCCGGTGGCCTACGAGCACGAAAACCTGTTTTTGCCCCGACTGCAGGCCCTGGAGTTGATGGGCCTCGTCGCCTACGGCGCCGGCACCATCAACCTTGGCGTGCCCACCTTTTGCAACAGCGCGAACGTGGCCTATCGACGGGACGTCATCGAAGCCCAGGATGCCGCGCCCAATGGGGCTGCCCAGGACGAACTGCTCCTCCAGCACGTCGCCTACGAAACGAACCGCAGCGTCGCCTTCAATCCCGACCCGGACGCCCGGATCACCACCGAACCGGCCCCGTCCTTCACTGCCTACCTCCAGCAGCAGGCCCGCTGGGCGCAGACCGGTCTCCGGTATCCCTTTCTTCTGCCCCACGTGCTCGTCGTCGGGCTCTGGGGGACCCACACCCTCCTTCTCCTCGCCGCCGCGGCCGCGCTGGCGATTCCGGCGTGGCAACAGCCGACCCTGGTGGCCCTTCTCGGGAAAATGGGAGCCGACGCCCTGCTTGCCGCCCCCGCGGCCCGCCACTACGGACAGGGCGGCCTGCTTCGCTCCGCCGTCCCGACCGAACTTCTCCTGCTCGTCGCTGTCCCGATTGTGGGCATCCTCGGCACCTTCGGCGACGTGGAGTGGAAGGGCCGCGAGCTAAAATGATGGATGTGTTGGGGGGCGCAGGTGCTGGGATGCACAGATGTCGGAGAACACGGATGTTTGAATGACGTGCCGACGCACAGCCGGACCCGATGCGTTGTCAGGGGCAGAACGGCTCGAAAAAAGCACGCCGTCTCGAACAGTCACTACTCTCCAAAGCAAGCATGCGCCTTCTCGTCCCGTACCTGGCCACCCACCTGACTCGGCCGTTTCACCGGTTTTTTCCCGACCTGCTGTGGCGGGTGGACGCCCAGGCCCCCACGGCTTACCTCACGTTCGACGACGGGCCGACCCCGGAGATGACGGAGGACCTGATCGACATCCTGGCCGACTACGACGCCCAGGCCACCCACTTTCTCGTTGGGCGCCACGCGCAAAGCCATCCGGATCTCGTGCGGGCCCTCGTGGCCGACGGGCATCGTGTGGGGAATCACACCTACAGTCACGTCGACCCGTGGACGACCCCGCAGGACGAACTGGGCGACGAACTGGAGCAGACGACTCGCATCCTCCGGGACCTTACTGGCGGCCCCATCCGCGCCCTGCGTCCCCCCTACGGCCATCCCACCGGGTTCCTCCGGCAGTGGTGCGCCGCCCAAAACCAGCGCATGGTGATGTGGGACGTGATGCCCGGCGACTTTCTTCAGACCGCTACTGCCTCCCGGGTTTCCTCCTTCGTCCTCAACCACGTACGCCCTGGGTCCGTCATCGTCCTCCACGACAATCCGATCTGTGAAGACGTGACGCCCCAGGCGCTGGAGACAATTCTCGACACGCTGACGGTCAAGGGGTGGCGGTTCGACACACTGTGACGTTTGCGTAGTGCGTATTTCGGAAGCTGCCCGATCAAACGAGATACGAAATACGCAATACGAAATATGCCGTCCACTTCCAGCCGCACCATCTCCGGATCCAAGTCCTTCGGCAGGTACATCCCGATGGCCGCGATCCGATTTTTGAAGACATCCGCTATCAGCGCCCCAATCTACTGGATCGACTCGCGCCAGACTTGTGGGGCATCTCCCGACGTTGCATTCCGCCCTCTTCCCACGGCCGCAACGGGGACGAATGACGGTCACGGGCGTATGTAAAGGTGAGCAGAAACTCCGAAACCCCAAAAGACCGCTCCCATGACCGACCCCACGACCGCCACGCACGACCCATTCGATGCCCGCGACACCTTCGAGACCGGAAATGGACCGGCGGAGCTCTATCGCCTGTCGGTACTCGAAAACGAGGGCGTCAACCTCGACCGCCTCCCCGTCTCCATCCGCATCCTGCTGGAGGGCCTGCTTCGTCGGTGCGACGGCGACTCGGTGACCGAGGAGGACGTGCGGCGCCTCGCGGGGTACGACCCCAAGGACCCAGCGGACGAGGACATCCCCTTCCAGCCCTCTCGCGTGCTGCTGCAGGACTTCACCGGCGTGCCCGCCGTGGTGGACCTCGCGGCGCTCCGCTCGGCGATGGAGCGGCTCGGCGGCGACCCGCAGGGCATCAATCCGGAGGTGCCGGTCCACCTCATCATCGATCACTCCGTGCAGGTGGACCACTACGGGATGCCGGACGCGGTGCAGCTCAACAGCGAGATCGAGTTTCGGCGCAACAAAGAGCGGTACAAGTTCCTGCGGTGGGGCCAGCAGGCGTTCGACAACTTCAGCGTCATCCCGCCCGCCAGCGGCATCT
>CAZSBW010000049.1:0-13056 GCA_964604815.1 uncultured Salinivenus sp.
GAGTGGAATTTTTCGGGACGCTGCAGGAAGAAGGCTCAACCCCTGATTCGCATACATCGTCGTTGGAGGTTGATTCCACCGTTTTCGTTCCTCTCGAATCGTTTTGAGATCATTCGGACGCGTACAAATAATTACGGTTGACATAGCAGTAGTCGTCCGGAGACGATTTTCTTTCAATCTCGAACAGAACCGCATACGCCCGTGGACTTGAATCACGTTCGCGCTGGGCGTCTTAAATCTCTTCTGTGACCGCACGGAAGCGGCGGTACAATCCAACGAGGGAGCACTTGAAGCAGGCCCGCCCACAGCACCTTGGCTTGAAACGCCCCCTCACTGGGAAGGAACGGAAAAAGCCGCGGTCGGCCACTTTTCGGGCGATCGACCGTGCACGTCCGTATTCCCGGTCATTCTTCCGTCAGATACTTGTTTCGACATGCACTCTGCCGTAGAGGCTCTGTCCTCGATGCGATGTATGATCGGTCACGTTCGGCGGTCTCGCCTCCCGCTCCGGGTCCTCGTCGCGGTCCTGTTTCTGACGGCAGTGCTCGCCCCAGAGCAACTTCGGGGACAGGACGCTCAACGGGTGATCGCGGCCCCGAATGCGCAAAGCCCGACCTCCGTCACGACGGCCGACCTGGATGGGGACGGAACCAAAGACATGTTGTCGTCCTCGTTCGAAGACGACAAAATCGCGTGGTACGAAAATCGAATCGGCGCGTCCGGAAACGACGACGGCTTTGCGGACCAGCGCGTGATTACGACCGACGCGAAGGGCGCCGCAGCAGTCGCCACGGCCGATCTGGACGGAGATGGGAAGAGGGACGTTCTCTCCGCGTCTTTTAAAGACGGCAAAGTCGCGTGGTACGACAATCAAATCGGAGACACGGATGCCGATGACGATGGCTTCGGGCCTCAGCACACGATTGCTACCGACCTGGAGCACACCCAGACGATCACGTCGGCGGATGTGGATGGCGACGACCAGATGGACGTCATTGCTGCCTCGGACACCGAGATTGTGTGGTTTGAAAACCAGATTGGTGAGGGTGACGCTGACGCAGACGGCTTTGGCTCGCCTCGCGTGATCGCGAGCGACGCGGCTCCCCCTCGAACGGTGACGACGGTGGACGTAGACGGGGATGGGACTGTAGACGTGCTCGCTGCCTCGGGCACCGAGATTGTGTGGTACAAAAACCAAACCGCAGGGAGCGACGCCGATTCCGACGGGTTTGGGCCGCGGCGCACGATTGCCACCGGACTGAAGCAGGCTTGGTCGGTGGCCGCGGCGGATCTGGACGGCGACGGGGACCCGGACGTTCTTTCTGCTTCCAACCATGAGGTCGCGTGGCATGAAAACGTGATCGGGGAGGATGGGGCCAATTCCGATGAATTCGGTCCCCAGCGCATGATCACAATTGCCACCTACCGCGCTCGGGCGTTGGCAACTGCCGACCTGGACGGAGACGGAGACATAGACGTTCTCTCGGCCTCTGAAGGCGACGACACGATTGGCTGGTACGAGAACAGAATTGACGAGACCGGCGATCGGAGCAGCGACTTCGGCGCTCAGCAGGTGATTCACACCCGGGCCGAGCGGGCCTGGTCGGTGGCCGCGGCGGACCTGGATGGAGACGATACCCCGGACGTTCTCTCTGCCTCTTTCCAGGACGACACCGTTGCCTGGTATGCGAACGAGGTCGGGCAAAGCGGGGGCGACGACGCCGGCTTTGGCTCGTCCCGCTCGGTCACCACTGGGGCCATCGGGGCTCGTTCGGTGGCCGCGGCGGATCTGGATGGAGACGGGAATCTGGACGTCCTCTCCGCGTCCGAGGGCGATGACACAATTGCCTGGTACGAAAACCAAATCGGCGAAGGCGAAGACAACGACGACCGGTTTGGCTCTCAACAGGTGATTACGTCCGACGCATGGGGCGCCACGTCTGTGGCGACCGCCGACCTGGACGGGGACGGAACCGCGGACGTCCTCTCTGCCTCCTTCCTTGACGACACAATTGCCTGGTACGAAAACCAAATCGACGAAAGCGGGGGCGACCCTGATGGGTTCGGGCCGCAGCGCGTGATCACGACCGACGCGAGCAGCGCCCAGTCGGTGACGGCGACGGATCTGGACGGCGACGGCGACCCGGACGTCCTCTCGGCCTCCAGCAACGACGTTGCCTGGTACGAAAACCAAATCGGCGAAGGCGGGGGCGAGGACCGTGGCTTCGCACCTCGGCGCGTGATTACGTCCAACGTGAATGGGGCCACCTCCGTGACCACCGCAGATCTGGACGGTGACGGCACTGCGGACGTTCTCTCTGCCTCCTCCTTCGACAACAAGATCGCCTGGTACGACAATCAAATCGGCGAGAGCGGGGGCGACCCTGATGGGTTCGGCCCGCAGCGTGTGATCACGACCGATGCACGGGGGGCCCAGTCGGTGGCCACGGCCGATCTGGACGGCGACGACACCGAAGACGTCCTCTCCGCGTCGGCCCTCGACAACAAGATCGCCTGGTACGACAATCAGGTTGGGAAAGAGGAGGCCGACCGGGATGGGTTTGGCCCCCAGCAGGTCATCACGACCGACGCGAGCAGTGCGGCCTCGGTGGCAGCAACCGACTTGGATGGCGACGGCAACGAGGACGTCTTCTCCGCGTCGATGCTCGACAACAAGATTTCATGGTACAAAAGCACACCCGGAAAGCGCGGCGGTGCTCCCAGCGAATTTGGAGACGAGCGAGTGGTCACCACCGACGCGAAGGGGGCTGTGTCGGTGGCGGCAGCGGACCTGAACGGAACCGGCGACAAAGACCTGCTCGTTGCCTCTCTTCGAGACGACCAGGTGGGCTGGTATTGGAACGACGGAGAGGGCATCATTCCGGTCGAACTGGTTGCCTTCGACGCACGGGTTGCCGACGGTGTGATTCGCCTTACTTGGGAGACGGCCTCCGAGACGGGCAACGCTGAATTTCGTCTTCAACGCCGGACGCCGCAGGGAGCGCGGACAGCGTCCGCCCCTCAGGGCAACTCGGCGTCCAACTGGCAGACCATCGGACGCGTGGACGGAGCCGGCACCACGTCGCAGCCTCAGTCCTATCGTTTCACGGACGAACGTCCTCCCTACGAGGCCACTCAGATTCTCTATCGCCTCAAGCAGATCGACGTGGACGGGAGCATTCACTACTCGGATCCCGTGACGGTTCGTCGCGAGGGGAAGACGATTCAGCTTCTGCCGCCGTCCCCGAATCCGGCCCCCCAGCAGGTCACGGTTCGCTACACGATTCCGTCCTTCCAGGCAGACACGCGAGTCACAGTCCGCCTCTACGACGTGCTGGGACGGGCAGTGCGCACGGTAGCGCACGAGAAGACAGCGGGTCGCTACGAGCACACCCTCGACGTGAGCAACCTGTCGAGCGGGGTATATTTTCTTCGTCTTCGCTCCGGCAGCACCTCGCAGACGAAGAAGGTGACGGTCGTGGAGTAGCGTTTAGCCGTTGCGAGGTCATCAGAACAGGACTTACGCAAACTCGCGCTGGAAGGAATGGTCCAGTCGTCCAGGCAAGTATTCTTCTTTCGCACGCAGACATTTCGAACTGGAAACGGGTCAGTCCCCGGGTTCCTCCTGCAGTTGCGTCGACACGAGCAGGCACAGAGCTGAGAGGGTCGGGTCGTCGATGTCGTAGTAGACGTGCATGCCGTCCCGGTTGCGGGCGAGCAGGCCGTCCTCCGCCATCAGGCCGAGGTGTTTGCTCACGTTTGCTTGCCGGTGCCCCGTGGTCTCCACGAGTTCGCCAACCGACATCCTCCCTTCAGCGTGGAGGGTGTTCAGCAACTCCAGGCGCACCGGTTCGCCGAGCAGGCGAAAGCGCTGCGCAACCTCGTCGAGCTGGTCGGTAGCCACGAGCGACTGCGACATGGCCTCTTCTCGAATCGATGGCGGCAGTGCACCGGTGGGGGGGTCGCGAGGGGGCCTTCCCGAGGTTAGCAGTCGGGCGACGCCTCTTCGATCTCGTCCCCAAACCCGTCCGGCAGGTCGGCCTCGCTGAACCCGTCGGCCACAGAGCCGCGCATGGCCCGTCCCCCGTACCCCGTGTCGTTCATGTGAGCCCGCACGACCACGGTCGAGTCGCGGGCAATGACAACTGGACCGCCGCGACGAGTGAACGGTTGCTCGTTGGCGTGCGGGTGCGCGAGGATGCGGCGATGAATCAGATCCCGTCCATCCGGCGAGGTCACCTCCCACCAGTCGGCGTACTGCTCGCAGCCCGTGTCGGGACTGCGGACCGTTACGGAAAAGGTGTAGTCGCCTGGATTCCCACTCGTCTCAACATTCGTTACGTCCGCCTCTTGCCCGTCAGGCGGCGTATCTGCCTCGTCCTCCTGCGCCGAACAGGCTGTGACACTGATCCCCAGAACGAAAACGAGCAACGGAAGCAATCGCATGGGACGAAGAGGGAACGGCGTGAGGGAAGCGGAACGACTGTGCTCTCAATACCGGGCGATCAAAAAGTGAGTCGGAGCCGGGCGTTGAGGGCGCGCGGCGTGAGGCGTTTCGGGACACGGTTGAAATCCTGCGTCCAGGTGTAGGCCACGGTGTTGTCCATGTCGAAGAGATTCAGCACCTCCAGGGTGAGGTCGAGCATCACCGGCTCGGAGATGCCTTCGCCGGCAAGCTCAATCTCCTTGGTGGCCCCGAGGTCCACCCGCCGGTACGCCGGCAGTCGACCCCGCATTCGAGGACCGGGGACGCGGGTGCGCACGTCTCCGGATTTCGGTCCCGGATTGGTGGTTGTGTAGGGCAGCCCACTGCCGTAAAGGAGCCGCAGGTGCACCTTCCACGACTTATCGCCCGGCACGTAGTCCTGCACGAAGGCCGAGAACGTGTGGCGCTGATCCGTGGGCCGAGGAATCCACCCGCGATCGTTGTATCCTTCTTCAATAAACGGCTCCTTGAAGCGCTCGCGGGCCACCATGAAGCTGTAGTTGAACCAGCTGTCGAGGCCCGGCACGAACTGGCCGCGAAGCTGCAGATCGAAGCCGTAGGTGTACCCGTAGGCGTCGTTTTCGCCCGAGTAGTTGACGCGCACGTCCTCAATCGTGTAGGAGATGATGTTGTCCAGGTCCTTGTAATACGCCTCGGCGCGCAGGGACAGTCGGCTTTCGGGGAAGAAGTATTCGCCGCCCAGCACGAACTGCATCGATTGCTGGGATTGAAGGTCGCGGTTAAGGAAGGTATCGATGTCGGCGCCCACCGAATCCGGCGTTCCGCGCAGCTCGCGATAGGTGGGTTGCTGGTGATAAATGCCCCAGGACCCGTTGATGCTCAGCCGGTCGTTGTAGTTAAATTGTGCCGACAGGCGCGGCGACACCGTCCATTCGTCGGTGAAGGAGTAGTAGTCGGCCCGCACGCCCCCCGTGATGAGGAGACGATCGCGTTCGGGCAGCACGTCAACGGCATCTTGGAGGTAGAATCCCGCCTGTCGCTCGTTAAACCTGGCCTGATCGTCCAGGCTGTCCACGACGGTGCGAAACGACGTCTGATCGTTTGTCTCTCCTTCTAGCACGTTCCGCTCGTTGAGGCGGTCGTTGAAGTGCATGTCGCGCACGCTCCAGCCGCCTTTGAGAATCTGGCGGCCAAGCACCCACTCGTAGTCCCCCCCTCCGGTAAGCCGCCGCACCTCTACCGCGTTATCCGCAAAACGAATGCGTTCCGTAACCTCAAGCAGACGCGTACAGTTTTCGGGGTTGTCTCCCGCTGTGGGGTCGGCCTCACACACGTTCCCCGTGCTGGTGACGTTGAAGTTTTCGGTCTCCCGCGTCTCGAAGTAGGCGAGGTCGTGCTCCAGGTGGAGTTGATCGGCGAGGTCCGTCTTGAGGCGCACGCCGCCGAGCGCGGTGGTGTATCCGTCGCGCCGGTCGCCGTTGAAGTTGGCGCGGAGGGCCTTGAATTCCGTTGCTTC
The DNA here is from genome assembly GCA_964604815.1 of uncultured Salinivenus sp. Classification (GTDB taxonomy): domain Bacteria; phylum Bacteroidota; class Rhodothermia; order Rhodothermales; family Salinibacteraceae; genus Salinibacter. The sequence goes on from CAZSBW010000049.1 coordinate 5,964, forward strand.
CTGGTCTCGGAGACTGATGACTCCGAAGTAGGTCGTTCGCTCCCGGGGTTCGAATTCGAAGACGTGGTCGGCCCAGATGCCGAGCGCTTCCACGGACACCCGATCCGAGAAGCGGTAGGTCAACATGCCCTGCACGTCCTGAAAGCGCGGGTCGTAGTTGCCCTTCAGGTCCTGGGTGTTAAAGAACTGACCCGGCTGGGATCGCCGTGCACCGAAGGCCCATCCCAGATCGCCGTCGAGGGCAGAGGATTGAGCGTGTACGCTGGCGTCGAGGGTCGAGATGGACGCCGAGCCGGTAAGGGGCTGGTCCTCGGGCTGGGCGTATTTTACGTCGAGGGCCGACGAGAGCTTGCCGCCGTACTCCGGCGGGAAGCCGCCCGTGTAGAACGTAAGGTCCGTGGCGAGGTCCGGATTGAGCAGGCCGAGTCCCTCCTGCTCTCCCTGCCGGGCCCGGAACGGCATAAAGACCTCGAAGCCGTTGATGAAGATAAGGTTTTCGTTGTACCCGCCGCCGTGGACGGAGTACTTCTGTGAGAGCTCGTTATTGGTCGCCACGCCGGGCACGGTCTTGAGGGCGCGAAGGCCGTCCTTGAAGGGGGTCGGAATGTTCTTCACGTCCTCCGGATCGACCTTGTAGACACCGGTTTCTTGTTTCACCTCCGCCTCCGTGACGGTGACTTCTTCCATCTGCGTGATGCTCGATGCCAGCGTTACGTCGAGGCGCGTGGGCTCCCCCTCGGTTACCGTCACAGAATCGACCCGGGTCGTGAATCCCACCGAAGAGAAGCGCAAGGCGTAACGGCCGGTGGGCAGACGAAGTGAGTACTGCCCCTCCTCGTTGGTGGCCGTGCCGAAATCCGTTCCCTTCACGACCACCGTCACCCCCGGGAGGGGGCTTCCGTCGGTCGAGTCCGTAACCGTTCCCTGTACCGTGTTCCAGACCTGAGCCTGCGCGACGGGGCCGATGCCGCAAAGAAACACACCGACGAGCAGGATGGAGACCAAGCGCTTCACGAATAGACGAGGGCGCGTTGTGAACAGAATGGTGAGAACGGTATCGGTCGACCAGACGGACAGGGGGTATGTGAAGAGATTCGGGCAACACCGGACGAAAGGCGAGCGTCTTTCCTGCGTCTGCTTTTCGGCCACAACGTGCAAAGCTAGCAAACGCCAACGGCCCCTTTTCGGGTTCCGGGAGACGAAAACAGTGCTACAAGCCCAGTGACCGTACCATGGCGAAGAGTTCCAGGTAGGGAGCTACGAGGCCGAGCACGGTGCCCACTGTGGCCTGTCCCAGGGTGTGAGCCCGGCTGCGCACGCGAGCCCAGAGGAGCAGCGGCACGAGGAGAATGCCCACGCCCAGCACGCCCCGCCCGAGGACGACGCTGTCCATCAGGGTCCCGGGCACGTGAATACGCACGAACGCCAGCGTGCCCAGGGCCCCGGCCAGGGACGCACAGTGCACGGAGATCTTCCACCAGCGCGTGATGCCCAGAAGGAGCGCCGTGTTGAGAAGGTGGCACACGAGCAAGGCCGTCAGAAGGAACTCGCCCCGAAGATCGAGCGCACCGACGAGAAGAAGGGCAGCGAGTCCTGCTCCCAGCACGCCCAGAAAGGGCTCGGTGCGTTTGCTTCGGGTGCGGATTTCGAGAGATCCGATTTTGCCCCGCTTCCGCATCCAGCCGACGTGGAGAAGAGGAATGAGTCCCAGAAAGACCGCGCCGATGCCCGCTCCCATTGCCACGTCGCGGGCCGGCGCCCCAACGTGAGCGAGCACCAGCCCGTACACGAGGGGCGGCAGAATCAGGGGATTCACCACGTAGCTCACGACAGTCGCGACGACGAGCCCGGCACCCTCCGGCGCCTGAACCCGCGACGACGATGCGACGGCAGACGGCTTGGAAGCCATGGGAGTAGAAACGACGATACAAGCACGACGAGGCGGCCCGCGATAAGCAAAACGACGGTTCCCACTGGGATGATTCCATCCGCCGACCGCCGATGCCTATCTGCGCGGAAGAAGGGCTTCGCTCTCCCATGCGCCGGGCCATTCCGTTGGGTCGGATCAGGGTTCGTGGATCCCGGTTCGGGCCGACACTCTCTCGAACGCTACATGAGCAAGATGGCGACGAGGAGAAGCACGAAAAAGCCGACGACCAGAACGATGCTGTAGATGGTGAGCAAAATGAAGGCCTTTATCGCCGTTTTGATGAGGCCCTGGTCGTACACGTGGCTCATCGCCAGGACGAGGTAGAGGAGCGGCGACAGTTCCACCCAGAACGCCGTCGCGTTCAGCCAATCGACGTCCGACTGATTGAGCAAAAGACCTGCCGTGAAGGCGAAGAAGGCGAAGGCATGCACGTGCAGGCTGAAGATCATGTGTTCCACGTAGAGGCGTCCCCGCCGAATGTAGAGGAGCTTCATCAGGAAGGCGAAGATCGGGAGCAGGAGAAACATGAGGTACGGTCCCCGATCAATCATACTTTTCACCGCCTCCCACGGGTTTTCGACCGCCTGCGCGACCTTCACGCGCAGAACGTCTTCCAGTTGCGCGTTGGCTTCGGGGTCGTCGTAGAGGTCCACGTTGACCGACGTCGAATCCGTCCGAATTTTCTCGGCCATTTTCTTCCGTTGGTCGGGATTCCCGAAAACGGATGATTCCCCGCTCGTTGCGGCGCTCGTGTCGGGAGAACGAGACGCCCCGATGGCGGTGTTCGGCGGATTGAGCCGGGCCATGCCCTGTGGGTCCATGACAAATCCGAAGTTGCCGGTCGTCGTCAGTGCGATGACGGCAAACAGCACAAACGTCGAGAACAGGTAAAGCCGGAAGGGGCGGAGGTAACGCTTGCGCCGCCCGTTGATGTACTCCTTGGTAAGCCGTCCCGGAAGAAACACGAACTTGGGAAAGGTGCGAAACACCCGAAGGTCGAGCTCGAAGACGGCCTCCAGCGCCTCGTTCACCATGTGCCAGATCGGCACGATGCGGTCGGCCGACTTCTGGCCGCACTCCGAGCAGTAGGGACCGTGGAGAAGCGCACCGCAGTTCTCGCACTGATCTTCCGGCGTGTCCGCACCGGGCGCAGAGTCGGAGGCCTCTTCGGTGGCAGCCCGAGGGCCTGCAGCTGTGTCTGCTCCGGATGCGGACTCCTCTGTCGAGTCCGACTCGCCGCCGACGTCCGGCTCCTCCTCCAGGTCGGCGAGCGCTTCGATCTCGGACAGGGCATCCTCGGCCTCCTGTCGCGCCTGCTCCGGATCCGACGCAGCCTCTCCGCTCGGGTCTGGGTCGTCGAGCCCGTCCAGGTCATCGAAGTCGTCGGGCAACGGATCGGAGTCGGGGGGCGGGGCACTCATCGCGTGGGTGAAGGCGACGTGTAGGAAAGACCGCTGTGACGTTTCTCATTCAGTCACGAGACAGACCACTCAGATGTTACAAGTGTACCCGCGCATCACATGGTGGCGCGTCGTTCGAGACGCTAATTGCTCTGTCGAAACAGAATCTCAAGCCACTCGACCTCCATCACTCCGGGTTTGCGATGCCGCACCGGGGCCTCCACGTGATCCGTGAAGGGCGTCTTCGGGGAGAGCGGAGCAGGCCGCGGTCGTTCGTAGACGGCGAGGCTGTGACGGCGCACGGTCATCGGTTGCGTCTCGACGAGGCGGGCAAGCCGAGCGCACGCGGCTGCGTCGAGTTCATCTGTGGACGGAACGGCGTAGACCGCCCGAAGCGCCCCGCCGCCCGTTTTCGCCGTCACTGTCAGGGCCAAATGGTTTTCCCGAATGTCCTGCCCCAGGTAGCGATCCGTCGGCTGGGCCGGGAGGACCAGCACCCGCTCTGTTTCGTTGCATCGCACCTCATCGAGCGTCGTCCAGGTCGCCCCCGCGGACGGATTGGTCTTCAGCGCCACGCGATGGGCGGAGGCGGTGAGCGAGTCGCCCACGAGGATGAGGTCGAACGCGTCAACGGGCGCGTTCGACTGGGCCTGGATCGTCGGGGCGAAGGCGAGCGCAAGAACGGCCCACGTCAGTACAGCGGCGCGGACTCGAGAATGACGACTCATGGCGTGGAGGATGGGCTCGTCAGCTCAACCGTGATGGTGGCCGGCCCCTCTTCGGGAAGCCGGAGCGCCCCGTCGACGGTGTCGGGCGGCGCCTGCGGGGTGCCATTGATCGTGACCCGCTCGATTCGTGGGTCGAGATCCTCAATCGGCAGCGGATAGAGACGCTCGCCGGTGGGGGCCTCGATCTGGTAATGGAGCGTGACGGACGATTCGTTCACCCAGAGGGCCAGGTACAGGTAGGCAAGCAGGGAATGCTCCAGGGCGTGGTAAGAGGTCTTCGTGCGCACAGCCTTGTCGCCGTCGGCCACGCCGCCCTCAAGGAATGCCCGCAGCATCGTGCCGCCATGCTGTGCGTCGACGAAATGCTTGTTCCAGAACTGGGCCCCTGCCCGGAAGGCGCGCAGGTATCGCTTCTGTCCCGTTACGCGGTAGGCGTACAGCTGCAAGAAATTGCCGTAGGCCTGCGTCCACCAGGTCGTCGTGTTTGGGAATTGGGTCGGATCGGTGCGCTTTAGGTCGGCGCGCCACGCCCCCGTTTCTGCGTGAAAGGCCTGTTCCAGCAGCTGGTCCGTAAGCGCGAGGCCCTCGACGCGATACGCGTCGTCGCCCGTCAGCGCGTGGAGACGAAGGAGGAGCCACGCCACCTCCAGGTTGTGCCCCACGTTGATGTGGCTGTTCTTGTCGTCGTCCGGCAGAAACGTCCAGTTCTTCGCGAAGCGCTCCCGAATCCAGCCCCGCTCGTCCTGCATGTGGGTCAGCGTAAGGCCCATGATCTCTTCGGCCCGGCGGAGAGTGCCAGGATCCCGAAACGCCGGGTACAGGTACAACAGGTAGCCCGAGAGAGGGGCGAGCTGGGGCGAGAAGTCCTTCACGTCTTTCTTTACGGAGCCGTCGCGGTTCAGCACGTCCACGTAGCCGCCGTGCTCCTCGTCCCAGGCGTGCTCCGCCATGAACTGGCGGGAGCGGCGGAGATAGGTTTGAGCCCGCTTGTCGCGGGTCACGATGGAGTATAAAGCCAGCCCCGTGGTCGCGTAGATTTGCATGAACAGGTCCTTGTTCGCGTTGACCACCTCGCCGGAGCGGGAGACGGCGTTGTACCAGCCGCCGTGCTCCTCGTCCCACCCATGCTCGATCATGAAGTCGAGGGCTGCCTCGGCCCGGCGGAGGTGGGCGTCGTCGCCGCTCAGGAGGTAGCCGGCCGCATAGCCGAACACGTGTCGGGCCACCATGCCGGGGTACTGCGTGGTCGAGTCCTTTGGCGTCCAGGTGCGGTCGAGTTCAGAAAAAAAGACGCCCTCGTCGGTCTGCGCGTGCTCGGTCCAGGACGGAAGAATCGTCTCGAGGCCCTGCGCCTTCCAGAACGAGCCTGGCAGAAGGGAATCGGCCGGCTGGGCGGGAACGGGACGAGCCAGAATCGCCCCCAGGCCAAGCAGCAGAACGGGGATCCAAAGCGACGTGCGCATGGAGGGAGTGAGCGTTCAACCAAAGGCGCAACTGATCGATGTCCTCTTTCTACGGAGAGGACTGTCGTCGCCACTCCCGAACGCGAGCAGAGTCGAGCGGCGCGTCGGTCGTGAGCGTGTACGTGCGAGTGCCGTTCGCCCGAAGTGTGTCCGGCACGGGGCGCACGTGGTGGGCCAGGCTGTTGACGGCCATCCATCGCGGATGCTGCTCGATGAGGCGGGTGGCTTTCTCCTCTGTCGCGTAGTGACGAGTGGCGCGGTAGGGCAGTGCGTAGGCCGCGCCCAGGCGGGACGCGTCACTGCCATTCGGGCTCGTGACCTTTACCTCCAGGCGTCTTCCGGATTCGGCCGGTCCGAGGTGAGCGGCGCGCTCCAGGCCGTGGAAGACGACGGCGTGCCATTTTTCGTCGTAGGAGTAGATGTGCTCGGCGCGCGCCTGCTCCACATACGCGTCTCGGTCGCGCTGCGGGTTGACGGCGCCGAGGAACGTCCACTCGGAGGCGCCCGCCGATCGGGCGTACACCTTGTGCTCCGCGTGGTCGAAGTCGTAGCCGTAGAGCCAGAGGTCGAACCGCTTGTCGGGGGACAGGCGTCCGGCGGCCTCCTGCAGCCGCAGGTAGGCGTAGACGAATCGGTCGCGGGAGGTGGCGAAGAGGGACCCGGCTGGGCCCGTCTCGCCCCAGCTGTTGGGAATAAAGGGATCGAATGACACGTCGTAGCCCTCCGGTTGGGCGGGCGTGCCGTCGGGGCTCTTCGTGCGATTGGTGGAGGCGTAGTTGGGCCAGTACCAGCCGACCCCGTCCGGCCCGCCCCGCAGCATGGCCCGTACGTTCGTGTCGATTTCCCACTGGCTGGGGGTGTAGCCCAGCTTGATGGTGTGCGTCTGCCCCAGGTGATGCGCCTCGGCGCCGTAGCGTCGCGCCACCTCTTTCGTGTGGCGCACCACGTCGGTAATGTATTTATTCGTGGCCTCCACCCCGTAGCCGCGGTTGAAGTAGCCGCGGTACACGTCGGAGTAGATGAAGTCGGGCGTCGCTCCCTTCTCCTCTGCCGCCGCCATGAACGAATCGACGAACGCGTGCGGCCCGGCCATTGCCTGAGAGGCGTTGTGGGGATGGTGGAGGAAAACCCCTACCTCCGCCTCGGGCATTTCCTCCTTGAGCGCCCGGTACATTTGTGCGAAGCCGTCCGGGCCGTACTCGCGAAAATCCGCCACCCGCTGCTCGTAGCCCGTGTCGGGATCGGGATCGAACGCCCCCAACGGCGCCTCGTCGAAGATAGTGATGTGGGCCGATTCCGGATCGTGCTTCTCGTAGGCCCGTGCCAGCGCCCGAAACCGCTCCAGCGTGGCGGCGCGGGCCGACGAATCTGTGGCAAACGCTTGGGCGGTTATGCCGTCATTGGGGCCGATCTCGATCCAGCTGCGCTCAATTCCCACCTGGCGACAGGCTCGCAGAAAGCGGCGCAACTCCTCCGGGTCGTGGATGCCGGATTCGTAGGGGATGATGTCCTGTCGATCGGCAAAGGCAAGCTTCGTCCGAAACAGAAGCGAATCCTCGGGAAGGAAGTTGC
>CAZSBW010000050.1:0-12806 GCA_964604815.1 uncultured Salinivenus sp.
GTCGCTCGTGCCACTCGACGCGGCGTCGATGTCTTCTTTGAACTGCTCGGGCGCCTTGCGGGCGACCGCGATTCCCCCTTGGGCCCACCATGTGGAGGCGCCTTCGGGCTGCGTCGCCTTCGTGGCCAGGGTGACCGCGGCGCCCTCACGGGCGGCCCCGAGGGCAGCGGAGAGGCCCGCGATGCCGGAGCCGAGGACGAGAACGTCGGTCTCGGGGTGCGTCATGGGACTGTTGGACGCCAAGTGCGTGGGGGGTTTGCCATTGTCTCTGCTGCCCTCCCCGGCGGAGGCTGATTTCACATACCACCCGAGCAGAGCGGAGAATTCTAAGGCCTGCCCAGGCATCTGATCCACGCATCCCCCCATGGACCGCGAATGTTACCCGCTCCCTACAAACACTGGCAACGACGTGCGCCGACGGGAACGTCCATGGGGCGCAGGCGGCCCCTACCGATTGGACTCGTACTCAGGGCCTACGGTCGAGGAGGCGGCGACGGAAAGGGGCGCACACTGACTTCCCCGGATGGATCGCTCTCTCCGCCCTCTCCCACCGCCGTCACCCGATAATAGTAGAGCGTCCCGTTCTCTACAGAGTCGTCTGAAAACTCGGTCGACCCAAGCGGATCATTCCCATTCACGGGCGCTCCAGAGATGCCGCCCCCCGGACTGGTGGCGCGATACACGTTGTATCCGGAGGCCGACGCGCCGCCGTCCCACGTCAAGGCGACGGCCCCATCCTGTGCCGTGGCCTCAACATTCGAGGGCGGCGACGGCGGGTCTGTGGACGAGCCCCCGCCGTCACAGCCGATGAGGCCAAGGATGCTCCCCCCTAGGATGAGAGCGGCCACCATCCGTGTGGCGACCGGGCGCGTGGCGAAAAGAGACATGGGGACCGAAAAGGAACCGGAAAGGGACCGAACGTAAAGAGAATTCAGGCAAAGCGAACCGCCTTAGCGGACGAGCACGACCTTTTCGACGTGCTGCTTTTTATCGGTCGACACGCGGAGGAAGTAGGTGCCGCTGGCCAGCGCGCGCTGCGACGCGTCCGTTCCCGTCCAGGTCACGCGATGGGGCCCCGCCTCCTGGCGGCCCTCCGCCAGGGTACGCACCCTTCGTCCGAGGAGATCGAAGACCGCGACCGTCACGTCTTGCGCCTCCGGCAGGGCGTATTCGAGGGTAATCTGCTCCCGAAACGGATTGGGGGCCGGCGCCTCCACCGTGAGGGCGTCCGGGAGGCGCTTTCGGGTCTCCGACGCGACGTAGGACGAGCGGCCCACCAGGAGCTGCACGCGCGAGGGATCTGAACCCACCGTGAGCGTCATCGGCCCGTCGGCCCGGAGGTCATGCGGGCGGCCCGTCGCAGGATCCAGCAGGGCCACCGCTGCCTGGGGCGACTCTGGGAGCGATGCGGCCCGCAGCGTCACCGGACCCGTCGAGTCGGCCCGGAGCTTCAGGGTGTACGTCTGTCCCGATGCCCCGGTGGGGCGGGCCTCTCGGGCCAGCCGCCCGCGGCGCTCGGCGGCGTCCGCAAACGGGGCCTGGACCGAAAACGATACATCGGCAAACCGGGACGGCGGGGCGACCACATCGTGGCGGTCCTTGCCGTCGGCCGCCGCGGGGTGCTCGCCCACCTGGACCCGGGCCAAAGCCTCGCCCTCGCGCTGGGCCACAAGCTCGACGGCCCGCTTCGCCTGGCTTTCCGCAGGGGCGGTCATGGGGGCCGCGTCGGTGGGGGACACGGGGATTTTGAGCTGGTCCAGCCCCTGGTCGTTGAAGAAGTAAAAGGCCTCTCCGTCCGTCGCAGAGACAAATGTCGACGACGGCCGAAATGACCCGTCGCCCCAGTCCTGAAGGGGTTGGAGCGGGGCGTCGTGCGCGTCGTCCACGGCGCTCCACGGAACGTCTCGGGGCAGCGGATTGGAGATGATGTTCCACCCGTCGTGCACCGGAATGGTCGCGGTCCCGTTCTGCACGTCGACCGTCGGAACCGTTGCCTGAACCGACCAGTCGCTCGTGCTCAACACCCAAAATCCGCGGCCAGGACGGAAGTCAAACTGCTCCTCCCCGTCAAATTTGAAAAAGAAGTCCTGGTCGCTGCCGTCGTCCCAGTATGCCTGCCACTCAATTCCGGCTTCACCGGAGAGGGTCGACGCAAGCGACCGGTCCACCTGCCCCGGCAGGGCCACGAGGCGGTAGCTGTCCCCCGTGCTTGGGTCTCCGAACGAGCGCGTCAGGTCGACTGTGGTTTCTCCGGGAAGCTCCGCCGTCAAGTCGCCGGTGCCAAGACCAAGAAGCTGGTATCCCTCATCCGGCTCGTCCGCGTCGGGCCCTGCCCCATTGAACTGGCCAAGCACTCCCTGAAAGATGGCACGGTCCGGAATCGGCTCGCCTTGGAGCTCCGACCCGCTTGGAATCCGAAGCGTGAGCGTGCCCGCCTCATCCTGGATGGAATAGTTCCCTGCGCTGCCTCCGGCCTGGAAGGTTTCGTCCCCATCGGCGTCAATGGAGACCTCTTCCACTCGCACGAGCTCCGCCTCGTAGTCCTCCCCGTTTTGCGAAATGTCTCCAAGCGTGAGCGTCGTGGGGGCGGGGAGCGGCTCATCCTGAGCAACGAGCTCGAACCCATCGTCGGGCACGTCCGTCAGCTCCAGCAGGCCATTGTAGTACGTGAGCGTTCCCGTCACTTTCAGTCGGGTGCCCTTCTCGATGGAGCTGCCGAGGGCCTGCCCGAAGACGCCCTGCGATTCGAAAATATAGAGCCCGCCGGTCTGGTCCTGCAGGTATGGGCCGTCTTCGCTCACGCGGGTGACTACCCCCTCCACAGTGGCGGTGCGCCCGGCCCCAAGCTCGCGGGCCTCCTGAATGGGAACGGCCGCTCGCTCCGGCACGCCCGCCCCGTAGGCACGACCAGCCAAGGTGGAGTCGAGGACAAACGGGTTCGGGAGGTTGCCCTGATAGCTGCCCTGCGAAAGCGTCCGGCGGAGTTCCGTCGCATCGACCGGGTCCTCCTCGTGCCACTCCAGGAGGGTCTCGCGCTGGGCCTCCAGAAAGGCCAGGTCCGCCCGGTTCGGGTACGCCATGGCGAAGTAGAAGGCCGCACGCGCCACGTCTCCTTTCTTGCCGTGGCGCGGCTCGAAGCGGCGGCTAGCCCGGTCAGAGGGGCTACTGTCAACCTCGCTCCAGGTCCCCCGCACACTTTGCGGCGGCGGACTCGACCGGGACTCGTCCTCAAAATACCAGTTGTCGGTATCCGGGTCCGGGATTTCTCCGAAAGCGTAGTTGCTTCGCGCCGAGTTAACCGCATCGCGCGCGGGGGCCAGGATGTGCATGTTGCTTAAGGCCGGCTCGTTCTCGGCGCCTTTGCTGCGGGGCCAAATGTGCTCGGTGTTCACGCCTTGATCGAGCGCCTGATCGCTGGCGTCGCCTCCGCCCGGGTCGACAAGCACCTGAAACCCACTGTAAATAGCCTCGACTGTATCTTGCTCGTTGTAGACGCGGCGGTACAGCGTGTCGCGGGCCGGCCCATACCCAATCGTGGGGGGGTCGCCATACCGCTGCTGGAGCGAATCGAGGAGCACATCTCCGCTGTCGCCCGCAACGACTGGGCCCTGGGCCGCCGGGCCGTCCAGAACCCAGAGCGTGAATCGCTCGGGCGAGGCGATGCCTCCGTCGTTGGACGACAGGGTGATCTCCAAGCGCTCAACACCCTCCTGCTCAGTGTCGTCCACCGGCTCTAAGGTGAGGGTCTGCGGCCCCGGATCGGTTCCACTAAAGGTGAGTGTCTGTGGGCTGTCAAAGCCAGTCACATCGATTCCAGTGTCGGCAGTGCTGCCCGTGCTTACTTCCGCCGTCACCGACACGTCCCCGTCCATTTCCTTGTTGAAGACCTGCACGTTCACCGACACCGGCCCGTCCCCCTCTTCCGCCTGGGCGAAGAGGCGATTGAAGGAAAACGACAGCGACGGTTGCAGGTCGCTCTCGCGAACCGGAATGAACTGATAGCCCTCGTCGGGCTCATCGGCCCCCACGCCTCCCCCATTGAACTGCCCGAGCACGCCTTCGAAGGCAAACACCCCACCCGGAATCGGCGCGCCGCCGATCGCCGTTTCGCTGTTGTCCTGGACACGAAACTCAAGGGGCTGCCCGTCCCCATCCTCTACCGTGTAGGTCGTCCCGTTCTCGAAGGTCCCGGACGCACTCACAAACCGCAGCCCGTCGACGCGGAGCAGCTCGCTTTCGTAGTCTTCTCCGTTCTGCGCCAGCTCCGGCAGGGTCACCGTCTGTGGGCTCGGCGGAGCCCCTTGGCCCTGCACCGTATAGTCGGTGAGGTCGTCGTTGTTGATCTGAAAAAGCCCGTTGAACGCCGAGGTCGCGCCCGTCACCTCCAGCGCCGTCCCCGGCTGAATGGTTCCGTCTTCAATGTCGGCCTGGAAGTCGGCACTGTTCGATCCATCCGTCTGCCGGATGACGATTGCGCTGGCGCCAGTCGGCCCGCTCGTGTCCTGGATGCGGGCGTACGATCCGTAGGCGCGGGTCACCGTTCCCGTCACCGTCACTTCTGTGCCCAGAGACTGCTCACGGGCCTCGTTTATTGTGGAATCCTGCGCCTGAAGGGCCTCTGGCCATGCGCCAACGAGGAGTAGCGACAGGGCGGCTAGAAAGACCCAGCGCGGCAAGCATGCCATGACACCAGGGACAAACGCTTAAAGAATAGAGGGGAACGGAGGACGGCGTAGACGCACGGACCGCTTGCAAGGTCTCGTGATCTTCTTCCCTGGGTCACCAGAGCACGACGGGCTTGGGGCCCACCTTCACAGTTCAAGACAGGCCTCTTCTGTTACCAGCAACAGTCATTCTCGAAAAGGAGGGCGGCACCCACGCGGGGCACCGCCCATTTTCTTCGACGGTCCGACGGGGTGAAGGAATAGGTTCGTTCGTCCTATTCGAGATCCCCATCAATGAGCGGGAGCGTCTGATACCCTTCATCCGGTTCGCGTGCACCACCAAAGCCTCCATTGAATTGGCTCAGCACGCCTTCGAATGTGACGGATCCACCCGGGATCGGCTCTCCGACGTAAAAGGAGTTGTCCGAAATCCGGAGGGTGACCGTGTCCCCACTTGAGTCGGTGGCGTCGTAGTTGGTGCCGCCCTGGAAGTTGGAATCTCCCCCACCGTCAACGGTCAGCCCAGAGATTGTAATGAGCTCCGACTCGTAGTCCTCCCCGCCGCCGTTCAGCAGATCGCTGACCGAAACAGACTGAGGACTGGGGAGGCCAACTCCCGTCTGACCCACAGTATACTGCACGTTCGAGGAGATCTGCAGAAGGCCGCTGAAGGCCCCAAGCTCTCCGGAGACCTGAATGCGGTCGCCTGGGTTCGGATCAATGCCTCCATCTCGCACATCATCGGCCAGGTCGCCGTTGCGTACAACGATGCCACTGGCCCCGGTCGGGCCGCTCTCATCTTGGATGAAGACATTCTGACCATCCACTCGCGTGACAACCCCGAGCGTAAACACGCTCGTACCGTTCGACTCCTGACGAACCTGATTGATCGTATCACTCAGGTCCCCGTCAACAAGCGGAAGGAGCTGGTATCCCTCGTCCGGCCCGCGTGCCCCTCCGAAGCCTCCGTTGAACTGGCTCAGGACCCCTTCAAAGGCAACAGCCCCACTCGGAATCGTCTGGCCGGCGTAGAACGAGTTGTCCGAAATCCGAAGGGTGATCGTGTTTCCGTTCGAATCGGTCGCGTCGTAGTTCGTGCCGCCCTGAAAGCTAGAATCTCCGCCGTCGTCAATCGTCAATCCCGAGACAGTAATCAACTCCGATTCGTAGTCTTCCCCCCCGCCGTTCAGCAGGTCGCCCACCGATACGGACTGTGGGCTGGGGAGCCCAGCGTCTGTCTGGTTGACGCTGTACTGCACATTCGAAGAGATCTGCAGAAGGCCGCTGAAGGCCCCAAGCTCTCCGGAGACCTCAATTTGGTCGCCCGGATTCGGATCAACGCCTCCATCCCTTACGTCGTCGGCCAGGTCGCCATTGCGTACAACGATGCCGCTGGCCCCAGTTGGGCCGCTCTCGTCCTGGATGAAGACGTTCTGCCCATCGACCCGCGTGACCACCCCGGCGGTCGAGACCGACGAGCCGTTTGACTCCTGTCGCACTTCATTGATCGTGGCGGCCTCAGGGGCTGTCACGTCGTCCTGTTCGATTCCTAACAACTGGTACCCCTCGTCCGGCTCGTCCCCGCCACCGCCCTCACCGTTGAATTGCCCGAGGACGCCCTGAAAGGTGCCCCGATCGGGAATCGACTCTCCAACAAGGCCGGACCCGCCCGTCACGAGAAGGGTGGAGGAAGCGTCCTGTGTACTGATGTCGTACAGCCCGTCGGGGACCCCGCCCTGAAACGTCTGGTCCCCGCCAGCGTCGATGGCAAAGTTTTCGACCCGGATGAGCTCACTCTCATACTCCTCTCCGTTGTTGACCACCTCTCCGAGCGACACCTCCTGTGGGGCCGGCAGCGCGTTCCCTGACGAGAGCACCTCCGTCAGCGGCCCGTCGCTCACGCCGCTGACCTGGAACACCCCGTTAAAGTAGCCCACCGCACCGTCGACACGGACCGAATCGCCCTTGCTTGCCTGACTCGCAAAGTCACCGTCGAACACGAAGAAGGCGCCTGTGCCATCCTGCACGTACGCCCCATCCGACTCCACACGGGTGACAAGGCCGTCAGCAACGGTTCGCCCCCCGCTCGGGCGGTTTCGGGATTCCGCCGCAGTGAGCGGCGCATCGTCCTCCTCGATTGTGAGGGTAAAGCTGCTGGCCCCGTCGTCAATCTCGGGAGCGAGCGTGTCCGCCGGGCTCAGTGTGAACGCGAGGCTTTCCGTGTCCTCCAAAAATCCAGTGCTGTCGACGGGCTCGTCGACGATGGTGAGCGGGATGGAAACCGTGCCCCCACTGGTGGCCGAGCGCGGGAAGGCAACCGTCGTGTCGCCCGTTAGTCCCGTCACGTCGTCGCTCAGCGCGGCGGTGCTCTGTGTGCTATTGACCGAAAGGTTGAGCCGCACCTCCTCAAACCCCGGGTCGTCGGCCGTAATTTCAAGGGAATAGGTCTCGTCTTCGCCCTCAACCAACGTGGCCGTGGATTCCACGAACCCAACAGATGTGCTGTCCCCGAGATCGTCGGGAACGCCGCCCCCGCTGTCGCAGCCAGCAAGGACAAGGCCGCCGATCACAAGAACAGGCAAGAGCGCGCTACAAAAACGTCGCATGGGTCGTTGAGTCAGGAAAGGTAGAAGGGAGCTCATGTTGAGCGAGAGGCGAGGAGGGGCAGAGGCTATCGGCCCACGATTCGAATATCGTCCACCTGCTGCTCCTCAGAGGTTCCCGGCCCGGTTCCACTGGACTGATACTGAAAGGCCACGTACACCTCGTCGTCCTGGAACTGGGCGTCGGACAGGTCAATTTCTCCGGAGGAGACGAAGGTGAAGTCGCCCCCCGAAAGGTTCTCGACCCGATCGGTGATGTCCGTCCACGTGAAGTTTTCGGGGTTCCCAGACCCGTCGTAGTCGGTCGAGACCTTCACCTGGAGCGGTTCTTCCAGCCCTCCATCGTCGAAGTTTTTCGCGTTGCGGAATGTAAAGGTCTCATCCTCGAAGTCGTTGAAGTTGAGGGCCGGCGTAATAAGCCAGCTGTTCGAGGCCTCGCTTCCCCCGAAGGCATTGGCTGCCGCGTAGAAATTGCCATCGAAGCTGCCGAGGTCCCACCCGTTGCCATTCGTGACGTCCACCACCGTCATCGGACTCAGTTCTTCGCCCTGAAAGTCCTTGAAAAAGATCTCAATGGCCCCGATCGAGGCCGTAAAGCGATCGGGGCTGCCAATGGTCGCGCCCTCCACTCCTTGCAGGACGAACGTTCCGTCTTCTCGGTCTTCGTTCTCTTCCTCATCCAAGATGTCAAGCTCGATGCTGCGGGTCGCCCCCTCCTCCGCCTCGGCCGGGAAGGTGATTTCGCCGGCCACATACCCGTTTCCACTGCCCACTGCCGCACTCTCCGGCAGGTTAAAGTCCGAGGCATCGGTCTGACTCACCCCGTTGGCGTAGAGAATTTCCGCGGAGACCTGCGTCCCTGGTGGGTTGGCAAGGGTGACCCCGATCGTAAGCGGGCTGTTTTCTTCGGTGATCGAAACGTTTTCCTGCTCGAACGCGATGGTCGGAGTGGGTTCTTGCTGCACCGACTCGCTGGGGGGCACTCCGCTGTCGAGCCCGTCACAGCCGGCAAAAAGGACAGTCGCGAAGAGCACGAGGGCGGTGCGGCGGAGGGCAGAAAGCACAGACATGGGCGTCGGTGTGGAAGTGATGGAGTTTCGGATGCGACGAGGCGGACAGGCCCCATTCGGAAGCGCCGAGGAGCAGTTGCCTAGAAGGTGTACCGGACCCCGACCCGCATGCGCCAGCGCGACGCAATGGGGGAGGTATTGAATTGCTGGTCATTCAGCTTCTCACGAATGGTGTCCTCTTCGAACGTCACACGCGGCTTACCCACGTCGTCTTCGGTGAGGATGCGGTCGCCATTTACTGTGGTGCCCACCTCGTCCGGCGTGACGTACCCCTCGAAGTTCCAGGCCGTGAGGTTGTTAAAGCTGGTGGTCCGAACTCGCCCCCAGTCGTCATTGAGCAGGTTGAGCACGTTTTCGACGTTGGCCGTGATCTCAATCTTTTGCCCCTCGAAGGTTTGGAAGGTCTGGCTCAACCGCAGGTCGAGAATGTGCTGCCAGGGCGCACGCGCCGTGTTTCGTTCGATAACGGAGCCGCGGGCGTCGTTTAGCGCCTCCTCACTCTCGATAAAGGCGTTCATCGACGCCCAGTTGTCCGATTCGAGAACGATGTCCTGCTCCGTCTCCGGAACGTACACCAGATCGTTGAACGACTGGGTATCGCCGTTGGCGTTGCCGAAGTAGATCCAACTGAAGGGCTCTCCGGCCTCCCCCTCATACACGAACCCAATCTGAGTGGAGGACCGGTCACTGTACTGGAAGGTGTAATTCAGGCGCCCAAGAATGCGGTGTCGGAGCTCAAAGTCGGCCGTCCCGGTGCGCGGGTTGTTGATGTCTTTGTTCTCGTTGAACTGCCAGTTGGAGATGGCCCGGCTCGAGGTGCCGTTGTTCACGTTCGTGGCTCGGTTGTACGTGTACGAGACCGAGCCGCCCAGGCCCTGCCGCACGTTGCGCTGGAGCTGCGCCGTGAGGTTGTACTGATACCCGTCGTTCGAATTCTCCAACAGGATGGCGTTGGTGAACCGCTCGCTTACGCGGTTTGGGCTGCCGCCGAAGCCCGAGCCCGGCGACCCGTAGAACGGGCGCCCGTACTTGGACTCCTGAATCGCGAACTGGTCCTCCGTGGGGGCTTCAATGTTGATGTTGCGAAAGGTGACATCGTTGACTGAATTGGAGTAGATGCCCTCCAGGGTCCCCACGAAGCCGTACGGCAGTTCCTGATCAATCGCCAGGTTGGCGCGGAAGGTCTGTGGGTACTTGAAGTCGTCCGAGATGAGATTGATCTCCGTGGTCTCAACCGGCGACAACAGATCGCTAAACTGATCCGACGTGCACGTCTCCGACCCCACTGGGCACGGCTGTCGGGTGGGGTTCTCCGCGGACGACTCCGGCATAAACCGTCGTCCGTCCTGGGGCGCATTCGCGCCGTAGAAGTCCTCTCCCGGGTTGAAGCTGGCATCGATGCGATTGACGTCCGCCCCCGTGTTGCTGTACTGGTTCGAGATCCAGACGAAGGGCGGATTGCCGCTGAAGATGCCGACGCCACCCCGGATTTGGGTGGACCGGTCGGGCAGGATCAGGTCGCGATCGTAGTTGAAGCCCAGGCGAGGCGCCCAGAGCGGATTGCCGCTGGCCACGTTGCTCGTGCTACGGCCGAAGGCCTCGAAGGCCGTCGGGTTGAATGTCGGCTCGTCGGGCAGGACCGGCACGTCCACACGAAGGCCAAGCGTCAGGCGCAGGTCGTTCACCGGCTCCCACTCGTCCTGCACGTAGCCGCCGAACTGAAAGGCCGAGAACTCGGCTTCCGGGGTGCGTGTCCCGGCCGCGTCCGTGGCGTAGCTGTAGCGATACTGGGTGGGCTGGCCGCGGCGGAACGCCTCGATGGCGGACACCTCCTCCCCGTCTGGCGTCTCGAACGACTCGAACGTGTAGGACCCGAAGAAGTCCTGAATGAACAGGTTGCTAAACTGGAAGAGCTTGTTGCTCGTCCCAACCGTCAGGGAATGGTCGCCCAGGTCGTAGGTGAAGTTGTCGGTGAACTCGAAAAGGTCCTGGTCCAGCCGATTGGCCTGGTTGAAGCGGCCGATGCCCATCGAGCTCGTCAGGTCACTCCCCAAACTCAGCTGCACCTCCGGAAACGCCGCGTCCTGCACGTCCCGCTCGTCCCGAATTCGGGTGTACACGAAGCGGGCCTCGTTGAACATGTTGTCGGAGATCGTGCTGTTCAGCTCCGCCGTCGTCGAGTTCTGAAGGCTCCGGAAGACGTACTGCCGGTTCGCAAAGTCGAAGCTGGTCTGGCCGCGGCCGATGCCATCGTCGTCCCGGGCGTTGACGTAATTGTTGCGGAGCGTCAGTCGATGACGGTCATTAATGTTCCAGTCGAGCTTCACCAGCAGCTTCTCGTCGTCCTCCCGCTGCGTGAAGGGGTCGATGCCCCCCGGGTTGTATCCGTACACGTCCTGGGCCGCCGTCCGAATCTCATTCAGCGTGTTGCGGGCGACCGGGAAAACGTTCGGTCCACTCAGGTCCGCGCCCGCCCGAGTATCGAGCGGAGAACTCTCTCGCTTCAGCTCGGCGTTGACAAAGAAGAAGAGTTCGTCCTCGATGATCGGTCCCCCCAAGGTGCCCACGTAGAACTGTTGGCTAAACTCCCCCGTCCCGACCCCGTCGAGGTCGCCTGTGGTGGCCTCGGTGCCGTGTCGGGCCCGGAGACTTCCCTCAAACTGGTTCGTCCCGCTCTTCGTGATTGCATTCACCTGTCCGCCAGTAAAGCCACTGGAGGTCACGTCGTAGGGGGCAAGGTCGACGTTGAACTCCTCAATGGCGTCGAGGCTAATGGGCTCCGCCCCGGCCTGGCTGCCCGGTACGGCGTCGCCCAGCCCGAAGACATCGTCGAGGGTAGCCCCATCAATCTGGATGCTGTTGTAGCGGTCGTTCGCCCCGCCCAGGCTCCCGCTGCCCCCGGCCTGGGGCACGAGCCGCGTGAAGTCGCCCAGGCTTCGGCTGATGGTCGGCAGGCTCTCAATCTGCTCCTGCGACACGTTGGTGGCCGCCCCGGTTCGGTTTTTGTCAATGACCGCGCCGGCCCGCTGGCCGACGACCTCCACCTCGTCCATTTCGGCCGTCTGCGGTTGCAACTGAAAATCCAGGTCCCGCGTCTCATCGAGCTGGAGCTGGATCCCTTCTCGGCGTGTGGTCTGGTACCCCACGAACGAGGCCGTCACCGTATAGGGGCCCCCGACCCGCATGCCCCGAATCTGGAACTGCCCATTGTTGCCGGTTGCCACTCCGTAGCGCGTCCCAGTGGGTTGGTGGACGGCAACGACGTTGACGCCCGGCAAGGGGTCCTCATTCTCGTCCACGATGGTTCCTGACATCGAGGCCGTCGTTCCTTGCGCCTGGACGGTGCCACTGGGCAGCCCGAGAACAATGGTCACGACGGCAATCAGAGTGAGGGGTAACCAACGTGTCATCATGATGAAATCGGTCGGTTCAGTTAGTCGGTGAAGGTGGCGGATCGTGGCGGCCGTCATTTCGTGCATCGCCGCGTCGGCTGTCGTGCGCGAGAAGGGGGTGACATGCTACAATTCAAACCACAATTGCATGATAGAAGAGAAAAGCGTTCTATTCTGTGAAAAACCGATGCCTCATTTCCGCACTGTGCACTGTGTGTTTGGGGCCCGCGTCTGTGGGGGCTGCGTCTATGGGGCCTGTCCAGCCCCGAGGGACAACACGAATACATCCTGCTGCTCATTGACGATGAGGCCCGAGCACCGAGCGAGGACCAATTCCACGATATGAACCATCTCGCGCTTTTGCCAACCCCCTTCTTTTAAGAATGCATGCCTTGTACTTCTTTAATTACGAGATAATAGTTTCGTAACGCACCTCAATATTCCAGGATGCAAATTTTCCAAACCTGCCTCCTTTCTTAGAAGGGCTTCCAGGTTTACCTCAGTACAGAAGAAGCGCAGGGCCGGCCGAAAGGTCTTTCCCTCCTCCACTCACGTTCCTCCTGGTGCCCCGAATCCCCACGCCGACAGAACGGCTTCGCCTCACAGCGCCCCCGGCACCAGCAGCGTCGCCACGAGGCCCGACAGGACGACCCCGTCGAACGTGCCCGCGCCGCCGATGCTGGCCATGCCCGTCCCCATCCCGGCAATGTCATCGAGGTGGAGCAGATCGGCGCCGACGAGGGGGCCGAGGACGCCCGCGGCAAAGGCGATGGGCGGTGCCCAGTCCGGCGCCAGGAGCAGGCCCGTCAGTGCCGCCGCCCCCGCGGGGATGAGGGGCTGCAGGGCGATGCCCTGCTGGGGCACCGGCGTGGCAAAGTAGTAGCAGAGCGCCACGTTGAGCACCAGGGCTACGCCGAGCGCAAACAGGGTGGACGGCGCCTGGACGGCGAGGCGGCTGATCTGGTAGCCGGCCAGGGCCGTGGGCACGAGACACCCGCCGAGATTCACGGCGAGAATCGTGTACGACTGGCGCTGCACGGGGCGTGCGAGGAGACGATCGAGCCCGAGGAGCCGAGT
>CAZSBW010000051.1:0-4886 GCA_964604815.1 uncultured Salinivenus sp.
TCGAATGCTGAGGGAATAGAGGCTCATGAGCGTGTGTGCATTTGGGACAGCGAATCCGCTCGATCCAAGAGGAGAGCGTCGAACCGAGCGTCGGGGCGCGTAATGAGTGAAGCGGGAGGCTGCCCTCCCGTCCTCGTTCGCGCTTCACGTATCACGGGTCCCCCATCATTCAAGCGTTTCGACGCGAACCGGCAACCCCGCCCGCAGGTCCTGAATGCCGGAGGTGATGAGGGTGTCGCCCGGGGCGAGGCCGTCGGTGACCTGCACGGTCGAGTCGGTGCGCACGCCGACGGCGACGTTGCGGGGCTGGGCGGTCCCACCCTCAGCCACAAAGACCCGCTGGGTGTTGAGGGCGGGCGTCACCGCAAACGACGGAACGACGATGGTTTCCTTGATCGTCCCGAGATCCAAGGTCACGTCCGCGTACATGCCGGGACGGAGCGTTCCCCCGGCATTCGGGGCGCGGGCCCGAAGCTGAAGCGTGCGGGTGTCCGCATCCACCTGTGTGTCGGTGGCGTACACCTGCCCCTCCATCGTGCCGTCCCGGCCCCGCACCGAAAACGTGATGGACTGCCCGGCCTGTACTTGCGTGGCGTATTGTTCGGCCACCGAAAAGTTGATCTTTATCGGGTCGATCCGCTGGAGGGTCGCGATCGCAGTTTGGGGGGAAACGTACGCCCCCTCGCTCACTTCGCGCAGGCCCACGACGCCGCCGAACGGCGCCCGGACGGTCTTCTTCGCAAGCTGGGCCTCCACGAGCGACAGCTCGGCGTTCAGAACCTCCACCTCGTTCGCCGTGGCGTCGTACTCCTCCTGACTTACGCCGCCCTCCTTCAGCAGGCGCTTCTGTCGCTCGGCGCGGTCGGACGCCAACTGGAGCTCGTGCTCCAGGCGCTTCTTCTCGGCCTGCAGCTCCGCGTCGTTGATCTGGACGAGCAAGTCCCCCTTCTGCACCCGATTCCCCTCTTCGAAGCGGATGTCGGTGATCCGCCCCCCCGCCTCGGCGGTCAGCTCCACCGATTCGTCGGCCCGGAGCGTGCCGTTCGTGCGAATTTGTTTGGTGACCGTGCCGGGTTGGAGCACGGTGGCGTCCACGCGCATCGGCGCGTCCCCCGAGCCGCCGTCTCCCTCATCGGAGGGCGTCGAGTCGCTCATCTTGGGAAGGGCCAGCCCTACAAGGACGAGGGCCGTGACCCCGATGCCAATCAGGCGCTTGGTGCCGGTCGACCAGCCGGTCTCGGACTGGGCACCATCCGGCTCGGACGAAGACGAGTCGCTCATAGAGGTATGACGCAATCAGAATGTGTTGATACGGCTGGGAAGAGCGTCTGTCTTTAACATGGGATCGCCCTGGTGTGCTCCTCCTTCCGGTTGCTTCCGAGCCACATCGTTACGACCAGAGTGCCCTTTTGATGCGACTCAACGATCCAGCACCGTGAACGATGAAAGTTGTGGAGCGGGTCCCGTCGATCCGCACGTCAGCCGGAGATTTCCGGAAACGCCCGATCGGCAGGCGCGAGCAGCAGTCGGGGGCGTACCGGTTGTCTATCCCGTGTACGGGTCGTCGAGATAGCGCTCGGCCCGCTCGTGCACCCCCACGGGATCGTCCATTTCGAGAACAGCCCGGTACTGCTTCTTCGCCAACTCGCGACGGCCCATTGCGTCCAGAACCATTCCCTGGTACAGCAGGCCCAGAATTCGGAATCGATTATTTTCGATGTCCCGGTCGGTGAGCCGCTTCAAACGCCCAAGGTGTTTCAGGGCCTCGTTGTATCGCTCGTCGTAGAAATGGGCCCGTCCCAGATAGTACCGGGCGACTTCTTCCATGTGCATGGTATAGCCCGCCTGCCCATTCTTGCGACGCTCAAGGACCTCCTCAAAAACGGCTTGCGCCCGGTCCCAGCGCCCCCACCGAGCGTGGACCCGCCCCTCGTAGTTGTGAAAGTACGGGTTGTCGGGGTGGCGCTCTCGCAGCTGTCGGACGTACCGTCGCGTTTTGGTGTAGTCCTCCTCGTACAGATAGTGGGCCTGCGTGAGATAGTAAATGGCCTCCGTCTGTACGTAGTAGCCTTCTTTTGCGGTTCGCTTCAAAAGCTTGAGGCCTCGCTCCCGGTTGCCGTCCGGAATCATCCAGGTAAAGGTCTTAACGACGGGGTACTCTTCCTCCAAGATGGCAGTGTAGTAGTCGTACAATCCCTTCCCGAACACGTAGTCGCCGTTTTCGGACGGCGCAGTCGTCGCCACTTTCCGGGCGGGGCCAATCGCCTTTTGCCCATTGCGAAGGGCCTTCCACCAGTCTCGACGGTTGGAGGCGAGCCGAGCCTTAAAGCCGTGCGCCGCGGCCGTGAAGAGCAGGGCGTCGAAGTGGTCGGGGTTGTCGTGCAGCAGCGCCTCGGACCGGTCAATCACCTCGTTCATGAGGTCGTAAAAGGCCTCATCGTGGGCGGTGTCCGTGAGGTCCAGCATGATGGTCCACCACAAGTTGAGGCCCTGCAGGAACGGCCCGACGGGATGTCCGGGATACCGCTCGTCAATTTGCTGAAAGAGGGCTTCTGCGCTGTCGGACCGCATGTTGTAAAGCAGATCGAGGCCCTTCTTGCCCTTCGTCCGAACGAACTCGTCGTTGAGCACCGACGAAAACCGTTCCGAACGGCTGTTGGCCTCGTGTGCAGTTTGAGCCCTTGCCACATCGCCCACGCCGAGGACCAGCAGCAAAACGGCGAGACCGGCAGCGAATCGGAGGCTCATGAGTACCAGGGAGACGACTGAACGGGCGGGAGCGCGTAGAACCTTCGCTGGAGAGACGCTGTTCCCCTGTCACAGCGGTCAAGGAGCCGACGGCTGCTTTGTCATACCGTTTTCAGTTCGACAGGATCTTTTCGAATTCCGGCGGCTGCTCCCGCAAAAGAGATCCTGGCAATCGAAGTACTGGTTTGTCAGACCTCATTCTTTGGGTTATTGCTTCCAACGTTATCGCAGCGACGACCGGGGGCCGAGTGAAGCGAGGTCATACTGCCTCAGTGCGGGTCGTCCCTACGTCGTTGTTGGAGGATTCTTCCGCTATCGGCCTTTCGAATAGGTTTTGATATCAGTCCAGGCGCGTACATCGAATCACGGTTGAGGCAGCAGTAGGTCAGCAAAGATACGGTACAAACCAAGTCACTCCGAGTCGAACGGTTCTACTCTCTCTTTTCCCCTGCCTTCAGGCCCTCCAGGCTTTTCTGCGAAAGCAGATTCACGTCGTAGGTTTGCACCCGTCCATTTTGCCCCCGATGCCGGCGGCGCGCAATCTCGACCAGCCGGTCCATGAGGTCGTCGAACGGCACGCCCGACGGCTCCCAGAGGTAGTAGGAGAACGAGCCCGGGATGGTGTTGATCTCGTTGAAGTAGAACGTGTCGGTCGCCTCGTCGATCATGAAGTCGATGCGTACGACCCCGGCACATTCGAAGAGGTGAAAGAGACGCACGGCCATCGTCCGGATCTCCTCCGTTCGATCGTCGGAGAGGGGCGCCGGAACGATTCGATCCTGCGAGGCCATCCCGCCGGGCGCGTCGGCGGGGGCCTTGGCTCCTCCGCTGTCCTTGGCGCCGCCGTCCCCGTCGTCCCGCATGTACTTGTCCTGAAACGTCAGCACCTCGTCGTCGCCGGAGGACTTCGGCTCCTCCAGCACGCTCGGGGTGGCCTCGTGTCGGTCCCCGAGCACCGAACAGTTGATCTCCCGCAACTCGGTCACGGCCCGCTCCACAATCACCTTTTCGTCGTACCGAAAGGCGTCTTCGATGGCCGCGTCGAGTTCCTCCCGGGTGTCGGCGCGCGCGATGCCGATGGAGGACCCGCAGCGGGCCGGCTTCACCACGACCGGGTAGCCGAGCACGTCTTCGCAGCGGTCCAGGCCCTCCTCCTCGCGGTACGCCCACTCGTCTTCCCGAAACGGGACAAACTCCACGACGGGAATGTCGGCCTGGCGACAGATCCGCTTCGACATGACCTTGTCCATCCCGAGGGCCGAGCCGAAGACCCCGGTGCTGGTATAGGGCACGTTGAGCGCCTCGCAGAGGCCCTGGATGCCTCCGTCCTCGCCCGCTCCGCCGTGCAGCCCCAGCAGCATGACGTCGATGGAAATGCGGCGGGGCGACCGGGCGAATCGCTCAAACGCACCGGCCGCTCGGTTTTCCAACAAGTCGAGGCGGCCGTGGGGCGTGGGGCAGAGGGCGACCGGCACCGCGTCGTCGAGCAAGGCATCGAGGTCGGTGTACCGATCCACGTCCAGCAGCGCCTCGCCGGTGTACCACGTGCCGTCCTTGGCGATGTAGAGCGGCACGGGCTCGTAGCGGTCGCGATCGAGGGCCGCAGCCGCCTGCAGGGCCGAGATGATCGACACTTCGTGCTCGGGGGCCACCCCGCCCAGCGCCACGCCCACGTTTAACGTCTCGGAAGCCACGAGAACACCTTGCGGTTAGTGAGACAGCAAAGAAGCAAGAAAAGAAGGAACCCAGTCACGCTCGCCGGCCCGAACATCCGAGACCCGTCTCCTCCAACACCGCAGCATCGAGTACCCCAACCGAACCCTCAGGGCGTGGCTGCCATTTTGTCCTTCGGCGCCGTCAGGTGTTCGGCGATGAAGTCCGTAAGCATCCGAAAGAGGTGCAATCGCGTGCCGCCCCCAGCGATGCTATGGGTCTTTTGCGGATACAGCATGAACTGAAACTGCTTGCCGGCCTGTTGCAGCTTCTCCATCATCTGCACACTGTTCTGGGGATGCACGTTGTCGTCGTAGTTGCCGTGCGCGAGAATCAGGTTTTGGGCCTCCGTCAATCGCCCGGCGTAGGTTTGCGGAGCGCCCTTCACGTAGCCCTCCTCGTTGGCCGCGGGCGTGGACATGTAC
>CAZSBW010000051.1:4918-12572 GCA_964604815.1 uncultured Salinivenus sp.
TGAAGGTCGAGGGCCCCTCGCCCCGCAGCATCGACATGAGGGTCATGTACCCGCCGTAGCTCCAGCCCCAGATGCCGATCCGGTCCGCGTCCACCCACGACGAGTCGGCAAGGGCCTGCGCCGCGCTGATCTGGTCGGCCGACTCCGGCTGGCCGAGGCGCTGGTAGGGCACGTCCTGAAAGTCCTTCCCGCGTCCGCCGGTGCCCCGATTGTCGACGCTCACCACGACCACGTCGTGCTTCATGGCGAGGTACTGATGCCAGAGGTGCCGCCGGCTGCCCCACCGATTGGTCACCGTCTGAGCCCCGGGGCCGCCGTAGACGTACATCAGCACCGGGTACTCGTTTGACAGATCGAAGTCGTTGGGCTTGAGGATGTAGGCATTGAGCGGGGTGCCGTCCGCCGCCGGGAGCGACGCAAACGACGTGGAGGGGACATTGAGGCTGTCGAGCCGCTCCTTGAGGCGAGTATTGGTCTGAAGGGTGGTAACCTCGGCTCCGTCGGCCTCGTGGAGGGTCCACGTCGGCGGGGCGCCGGTGTGAGAATACCGGTCGATGTAATAGGCCCGATCCTTCGACAGATTGATGCTGTGCCATCCCGGGTCCTCCGTGACCTGTTCGGGCGTCCGAGCCGCCTCGTGCCGGCTCAGCGACACGCCGGCACGGTACAGGTGGCGTTCGGTGGAGGCCGCCCGGGTGGCCGTAAAGTAGGCCGTAAGCGATGCCTCGTCGAGGCCGTGGAACGTCGTCACCTCCCAGTCTCCCTGCGTGACGGGTCCCAGCTCCGTGCCGTCGTTGCGGTACAGGTGCGCGTGATTGTATCCGGTCCGCTCGGACAGAAAAACGAAATGCGTGCCGTCCTCCAGGAACGTGATCTTGTCGTCGCTCACGTCGATGTACGTGTCGTTTTTCTCTTCGAGGACCGTCTGGACGGTTCCGGCGTCCGGGTTGCCGTAGAGCAGATCGAGCTGGTTCTGATTCCGATTCAGACGGAACATCCACACCCGGTGGCGCCCGTCGATCTTAGGCGTCCACCCCACGCGGGCGATGTATTCGTGCGGATCGGAACGCTCGTCCGAGGCGGACAACGACGGATCCCACGTCTCGGTGTCAAAGTACTGGATGGCCTGCGGCTGATCGGCCTTGGAGGAATCAACAGCGTCGAGGTCCACCACCCCTACTTTGATCTCGCTGTTCATTTCCCCGGCTTTCGGGTACCGAAACCGCTTGTACTCCGGATAACGGGTGGTGTAGTTCGTGAGCGCAAAGTCCCGCGTGTCGGACTCGTCAAGCTTGAGGAAGGCGATGTGATTGCCGTCCGGGCTCCAGCGCCAGCCGTCCCGAATCCGAAACTCCTCTTCGTACACCCAGTCGACGGTGCCGTTAATGATCGTTCCGTCTTCCCCGTCGGTCGTGAGCGCCGTCTCGGTGCCCGTCGACAGATCCACGACGTACAGGTCCCGCTCTCGAACGAAGGCGACCTTCGACGCCGCGGGATTGAACTTGGCGAACATCTGGTATCCGTCCTTGCGGGGAGCCACCGGTGTGAGGGTCTCCGCCGTCCGGTCGTAGACGTAGTAGTAGCCTTTCGTGTTCGCCCGCCACACCTGTTTCGAGTCGGTGTAGATCAGCACCTTGTCGCCGCTGTCGCTGAACTGGTAATCCTCGATGGACACGATGCGCTCGACGTCCTCGGCGTAGAGGTTCGTCCCATCGATGACCTGGGTGCGCTCGTTCGTTTCCAGGTTGTATCGCATGAGGTGAGTGGCCTTCCCGCTATCGGCGGGCTCGATGTAGGTGATGACAGGTCCTTCGTCTGCCCAGCGCCCGCCCTGGAACGTTTCGGGCGTGAAGGCGCCCGATGCGTGAATGGACGTCAGCGTGAGTGCGGTCGTATCGGCCGGCTGGGCGTAAACGTCCGGGCCGTCCCCCCCGAGCACGAGGAGCAGAACAACGAACAGGGAAAGGGTGCGACGAGCCATAGCGACGAGACATTGATGAAGCACACAAAGTGCAGGTCCCTCCCCCTGCTGGCCCAAAGATATTCGCCAGAAGACCTTCTTCGCAACAGGGCCGCGGCCACGGCAGGACGATTGCGCGTTAAAAGTTCGGCCGGGCGATGGACGGCGGTCGCTGTACCCTGCCCGGAGCCGCAATGTGGGTGCAGGGCGTGGGGGATGCCCCATTCTGCCGGGAGCACAAGTGGGCTTCTACCAACCCGAGGATGGATTTCCGCCACTGACTTTGCACGGTCCCTCGCTGGGGGGAGAACAGTGTACGGACGTTCTCAAAGATCAGTCTCTCAGAAGACGAGTCTCCTGGAGCGACGGCAAGAAGAGACCCCGGAGTGGGAAAACCGGGGCGCAGACGTTCACACGCGGCCCTACCGCTTCTTCAGCGTGCGACCAGTCCGTTTCATTGCGGGGCACCCGCTCGTCCCTGGCGGGCAGAGAGGAGGAGAAGCGAACGAACGGCCCTCGTCAGAACCGGATCGTAGCCAGGGAGGCGCTCACGGCGTAGCGCGCGCCACTGCCAAACTGGGAGGTATTGGGCGTGACGCTAGCCCCCACGTCGAGGCGGTAGAATCCAAAGTCCAGTGCAACCCCGCCGGAAAACGTCATGGCCTGGGGGCCCCCGAACCGAACGCCCCCTCGAATCGGGAACGGACCCAGGTTCAACGTACTCCCCAGGTGCACTGCCGCCGGTTTCGGCACAGCCCCCGCCTCTTCGTTAAGCCCAAGCGACACCCCGCCATTGAACGTGAAAAGTGACACAGGCTTCCAGGTCCCGTTCACGTGCACAGTCGTTGGCAGGTTTGTCGTGAACGCCGATCGCTCCCGTTCAACGTCCTGATAGGCCTCTTCGGCGAGACTATCGACCTGGTTCTCGACGTAATCGCCGACGTTCCCATCGAACTCGTCGTCGAGCCGCTCCATGTCCAACGTGACCCCGTTGAACCGGAAGGTGTTATCTGCCGGGCTGACCGTCTGGGCATCCCCGCTCCAGTTGATGAATCCGAGGTCTGTGACACTAGCCGACACGTGTAGGCTCGGACTGACCGTATACGTGGCCCCAAAGTCTACACCGGCGCCCATGCCCGCAATGCCCGACGATCCCCCGATGGCCTCGTCCACCGGCTCTGCACTGAACAGGTTAAACGTGTCGTACAGTCCGGTGCTCAATCCGCCCGCCGCACGGGCTGTATAGTCGAATCGGTGGGTCAGGGAATCGCCGCTTACCGATGCCCGGGAATCGAGGGAGGCGTCCGCGTACGTGGTGCCAAAGATGACCCGCGGCGAAAATCCCACCGAGAGGGGGAGTGACGATAATCGGTAACTAAAGGATCCCGCGACATCGATGGTGCTGTATACACGGGTACGTCCGTTCACCGGGATCTCTCGGTCCGGGCTGGTGCCCCGAAGCAGCACGTCGAAGACCCCCTTATCAATGGCGGCGGTTTGGAAGACGCGTCCTCGGATCCCGAACCCGGCCGCCCACGGCGCTCCGCTGGGGCGATAGGTGATCGACAGCGGAACGACCTCCAAATACGTGTTCGCACTCCGCTGTTCGTTGCCGAACCAATCGTCCAGAGAGGCTTTTTGCTCCTCACTGGAAAGCGTCTCCTGGTTGTCGTAGAAGAGGGGGTCGATGTGCTCGAACTGGTAGAAGTCTCCCCCGGTGTAGGCCCCAATCCGGAACAGCTGCATCTCGAAGGAATGGTCGCCCGGCCCCACCGTGAGATTGGCGGGATTGGAATAGAGGGCCGCCGGTCCTGTGTCTATGGCAAAGGCGCCCCCACCGGTGCTCATGCCCTTCACACTGCGCATCCCCGATTGGGCGTGCACCGCCCCAGCTCCAGCAAGCATGAGAAGTCCAGCGATGAGAAGCACAAAAACGGAACGGAAATCGTGAATCCGAGTCGTCATCATGACGCGATGTGGTCTGTCGTGGAAGAGCTGTAAGTGTGAGGGCAGGTGCGAGGCGGCCGATTAGTCGCCCGTATTGACCGACGCCTCGACGTTGAGGCGCATATCGAGACGCATCGTGTCGTCGGCGCGAAGACTCGCGGGCGGCCCCCCCTGTTCTTGTGTCATGTTCAAGGTGAGGTAAATGTCCCGTCCGTCGGCGAGGTCTCGCAGGTCTGCCTTCGTCTCCCCGAGGGTGAACACGAATTCGCCGGAGGCACGTCCCTCCGCTGCGCCCTCACTATTCTTCGGAGCCGGCTCAAGTCGAAGATCGTCGCCGCTAAACGTCCTGATTTCGTCTCCCTCGGCGTCGACAGCGACCATCTCCACGTCGGCCCCCAGCGGAAGGCCATTCGCGTACTGGAATCGAAGTTCCGCCTTCGAAATGTTGAGGTCTTCTTCCGAATCGGTCAGGTCCTCCAGGTCGGAAAAGTCCGCGTCGATGGTGTCCCGTACTTCGAACTCCTCGCTGTTTCTGATCTGGAGAGGCACGTCAAGCGTGAAGCCCGCGTCGAGATTCACGGGCTTGCGGAGTCTGAGGTCGCCCCCGTCCGTGTTCATTTGTGCCTGTCCGGCGAACCGAATTTCCGTCGGGAGCGAATTGATAAACGTCGACACGTTCGAGTTGTCACTGTCGATTGCTTTGGTCCGTTGCGCTTGCTCGCCCAGCCCGGTGTTCTGGAGGTCGACGCCGAGCTTGATGAGGGAGTCCGGCCCAATGTTATCAATCCCGTCCACAAACGCCGTCCCGAACGGGTTTGAGGAAACCCCCCGGTCCGTTCCCGACTCCCCGGCGAGCAATACGCTTTCCGCGTCGCTCTTTCCCTGAATTGCCGCGTACAACTGCGCGTCGGTCGAGGCCAGGTTTTCGGTCTCGATGGTGAAGTCGAGGCTCGTGTTTGCCAGCTCAAGCCCGTCGATCCGGCCCGCAATTCCCTCGAAGCCGTCGAAGGAGGCCGTACGCACTTCCTCGTCATCGGCGAGGTCCAGCTCTCCGTTCCCGTCGACGTCGGAGGTGACCTCGACATCGAAGGCGTCGGCCCCGCTGACGTCGAGCTCCTGAATGTCAAAATTCTCGATTGACGTGTTGGCGGAAATTTGATCGTCAAAGCTGACGATCGCCTGGGCGGTGTTGTCCGATTCCAGAAGCCCTCGAACCGAGAAGGCAACCTGGTTGCCGGTACTCGGATAGAGGCGCAGGTTCTCATTAAGAGAGAGCTGAAATCCACCCGTGCCGTCCAATCGACTTCGGTCGAACTCAAACGTTCCACTCGGATTCTCCACAAACAGCACCTCCAGTGAATCCTCCACCTGATAATCCTGCCCCTGCCCGTCGACATTCCGCCGCCGCAGGTCCGGATAGCTGAGGGCGAGTGTGTCAAAGGTCACGTCGGGCTCGATCGTCAGACTGCTTACGTCGATGACGGCATTGCCCAGCTGCGCGTAATCGCCGTCCTGGAACGTAACCCGGTTGTTGTTGAGGGCCACCTCCCCGCTCGTTCGCACCGTTTCCCCATCGGGGCGGAAGTACATGGTTTGAATGTCGAGGGCTCCCGTGTTGGAAACGTCAACTCGGCCGTCGGCGGTGACGGTAATCTGGCTTGATGCAGGCGAGGCCGTAACGGAGACATCGATCTCTTTCGAAATGCCTTTACCGCTCAAGTCTCTGGTCTCGGTTGCCCCTGACCCCCCCTGAATCGTGCCGAAAGATTCGTTAATGGCCAGATCCGAGATGTCTCCGAAGCTCGGCTCGCTCGCATTCTGGAGTTGAATCTGACTGATCTCGATCGGAAACGAAAACTGGTTGTCAACCCCAAGGGTAATCGAGCCGCTTCCTACCTCAATGCCCTCAAACTGCGACGAGCCCGACCCAACCGTGGATACGGAGCCATCCGAGGAGGCCCTAATCTCAGCATTCCCGGCGTCGCTCAAGGTCGTGGCCTGGTACCGCCACTCACTGAGGGCCGATTCAAGCTCGACTGTATTGTTCAGGTCTGTATCGTTGCTTTCGAGGATGAGTCGATATTGGGTGCCATTCCCAAGCGTGAGCCCCGACACGTCCAGGGTCGTCGAGGCGTTGCTGCCAGGGGCTATCGTTTGTCCAAAACCCGACGCGGCCAAGTCATTGCCGCCGGAATCCTCAATCTGAATCTCGGGTGGATTGCCACTCCCGTCATCCAGCTCGTTGCCTCCGTTGTTCGTGAGCGTGAATGTGATTTCGTTTACCGACTGGGCATCGCCGGTAAGCGTCACGGACTCGACGGTGGCCCCACTCGCGTTAAAGGCGCCGAAGTCGGGGGCCTCCAGCACGTTGCTCGCCGGGAAGGGAACGACAACCTCATCATCGCTACCGGGGCCGGTATCAGGGTCGAAAATGCCAGACGCCGCGGTTGTGGTTGAGCTGCTCTGATATTCCGAGTTTTCGCGGGAATAGTTGGCATCAATCTCCTGGCTCGAAAGGTCACTGTTTTGGACGAGGTCTTCTGAGAAATTATCATTCACCGCCAGATCCCCGCCGGCCTCATCGAGGGCGTCGTCCAGGGAGCCGATGTCGAAGTTATCGACCTCCTGCACGACCGAAATGTCCTTCGGGTTCTCTCCTACCACAAAGAGGGAGTCGAACTCCGACGACGTCGTGTCGATCAAGGGCTCAAATTCACTGCTGTCTGCCTCCCCCAGGAAAGAGAAGGTTTTCTCGGACACCAGGGGGACATTGATAGACGTCTCGGTGTTGAGGGACGGGCTTCCCGTAGGAGCGTCACATCCCCCGAGGACCAAAAAGAGCAAAGCGACCAGTGTGCCGCACCAACCGAGTTTAGAGAAAGGCATAGCGTACAGAACTGAATTCGACAGAATAGCCGGTACTCTCGACAACGAGCGTCTTTTCGTGCGATCCTTTTTCACTCTCCACCGTGTACACCGAGGCTCCCAAATTGCCTACCGAAGGGCACTCCGGCACGGGCCTGAGCACCTCGAGCTCACCGATTGAATAGAAAATGATCCAAACGAAAATAGCACACTCGTAAGAACGGAGATCGAGTGAACTGTTCCACTTTTTTCTCAATCCGTCTCCATGATAGGGACCAATACCCGCAAATTCAGACTCATTCTATTTGCCTACACGACAATTCCTGTATCAAGAACGACATTTTCCGCATTTGAGGGAGAAAAGCCGGCATTCTCGCGCGAGCACGGAGATAAGCCTCCGCCTCCAACCGACTCCCTCGATCCGTGCACGTAGATTCAGCCGTCTCCTCGAAAGAGCGGGGGTCGAATGCCATCCTCGTAGAAACGGGCCTCGTGTGTGTGTCTTTCCGGCGCCGTAGCGCCAATCAGCGGAACGTAGTCCCCCATCGCCCCATCTGTCCAGGTCAGGCCGACCAAAAGTTCAAAACAGGTTCCTGCCCCCCTTCCTCATGAGCCGACCCCTCTCATTTCCCACTCTCCGTCCCCTCCGATCCGTCGTTCGCGACCAGTTTTCCTGGGCGGCGTGGGCCGGCTGCCTTGACTCGCACGGCATCACCATCGACCGTCCGCGCGGCACGGCCCACCCAGACTATCCATCCGTCATCTATCCGCTCGACTACGGCTACGTCCCCGACACCATCGGCGCAGACGGCGAGCCGGTAGACGCCTTCGTGGGCGCCGGCACCCAGGGCCTGGTAGGCCTTCTCCTCACAGCTGATTATC
>CAZSBW010000052.1:0-12326 GCA_964604815.1 uncultured Salinivenus sp.
CGACGGCCACCCAGCACATCAGCTTCGAGTAGACGAAGTGCTGCTGCCCGCCGCGAACCTCCCAAACCCCCTCGTCCGTCCGCTCCCAGTTCTCACAGACCCAGTTCACGAACCGGCGCACCGACTGCCAGGTCTGGTAGGAGACCGGCACGCCGTACTTGTCGTGCAGGTAGATCGCGTCGATCAGCTCGCCGTAGATGTCGAGCTGGAGCTGGTCGTAGGCCCCATTGCCGATGCGCACGGGCGACGACCCGCGATACCCCTCCAGGTGATCGAGCGTCTGCTCGGTGAGCTCCGTGCGCCCGTCGATGCCGTACATGATCTGGAGCGGGCCCTCCCCGGCGGCCGACTGGGTGCAGAGACCGGAGAGGAAGTCGATGAAGTTGCGGGCCTCCTCCGTAAAGCCGATGCGCAGGAAGGCGTAGAGCGTAAAGGCGGCGTCGCGGATCCAGGTGTATCGGTAGTCCCAGTTGCGCACGCCGCCGACGTCCTCGGGCAGGCTGCAGGTGGGGGCTGCCACGATGGCGCCGGTGGGCTCGTAGGTGAGCAGCTTGAGCGTGAGGGCCGATCGATGCACCTCCTCCCGCCAGCGGCCGGTGTACGTACACTGACCGAGCCAATCGCGCCAGTACTGCACGGTGGCGCGGAAGGCCTGCTCGGCCTCGTCGGACCGGAGCGTCCGGACGCACCGGTCCGCCGGGTCGATGTTGCGCAGGACGATCGTCGTGTCCTCCCCTTCGTCCAGCGTCACGTCGGCGGCCACGCCGCGGGATGTCCGCCGCAGGTCCACGGCCGCCGAGAGGCTGAGCGCCCGGTCGGCGGCCCGAAAACAGGCCCCATCGTCGGTGATTTCCGTCTCGTGGTCGGCCCGCGCGTAGTCGAAGGCGGGCTCGCACTCGACACGGAACGTAACCGTGCCGCGCACCGCCCGCACCGTGCGCACGATCTGGCGCTGGTCCGGCTCGGACGCCCGGCCCGCCACCGGCATGAAGTCGCGCACCTCCCCCACGCCGTCTTCGGAGAGAAAGCGCGTGACGAGGACGTTGGTTTCCGGCCAGTAGAACTGCTTGGTCGTCACCTCGTCCCCTCTGAGCGCGACCTGAAAGAAGCCGCCCGTCTCCGCGTCGAGGATGCGGGCAAAGACGCTCGGCGCGTCGAAGCGGGGCAGGCAGCACCAGTCGATGGAGCCGTCTTTGCTCACGAGGGCCACGGTGTGCATGTCGCCGATGAGGCCGTAGTCCTCGATGGGGCGGTACTGGGAAGAAGTTCGCAGAGAAGAAGACAGTTCGGGACGGGCGCTCATGGGAAACCTAACCGGGGAAGGAATTTCGCTGGC
Source organism: uncultured Salinivenus sp. (assembly GCA_964604815.1). GTDB lineage: Bacteria > Bacteroidota > Rhodothermia > Rhodothermales > Salinibacteraceae > Salinibacter. The sequence goes on from CAZSBW010000052.1 coordinate 1,337, forward strand.
GGGCTGCAAATGAATGCGTCTTTGCGTACGGGTCCCTGTGCACTCGTTACACTGCTCCTGCCGACTGCTCATTGCTCCTCATTGTGTAACAGTCACACAGGGAAGTGTACCCACCCCACCGTCAGAGACGGGACAGACCGGAATGCCGCTGCTGGGTCCTTCTGTAGAATCGCTCAAGGACCGAGCACGGAATGGAGCGGGAGTGATCTCTGCCGTGAGGCGGAAACGAGACCGTGCAGCAAGACCGGGCATACTGCCGCCCCGGGAATTGCATGTGTCCCGCTGCAAGTCCTCTGTTGAGTAACCCTCCCACCGAACAATCATGACTGGCACACTCCAAAACAAGGTGGTCGAGGGATTCCGTCACGTGGGCGGCTATCTTCAGCTAATGGTCGAGGCGTTTCGGATGCCCATCTACGACGGCCCCACCTACCGGCAGAACCTGGCCCGGCAGATGATGCGGGTGGGCGTTGAGTCGCTTCCCATCGTCATCATTGCAGCGGCGTTTACCGGGGGCGTCACCACGGAGCAAACGATCTATCAGATGCGGTATCCCCTAATCCCGGAACGCACGGTGGGGGCCATTGTCGTTCCATCCGTCATTCTGGAGTTGGGCGCCCTCATCACGGCCTTCATCCTGGCAGGGCGCGTTAGTGCCCGGATCGCCGCAGAGCTGGGCTCGATGCGGCTCGGCGGCCAGATTGACGCCCTGAACGTGATGGGCATCAGCGCGTCGGGCTACCTCGTGATGCCCCGTGTGCTGGCCGGCGTGCTCACGTTTCCGCTGCTCTACGTCGCCGCCAGTGCTGTCGGAGCCGCTTCCGGATATGGGGTTGCGTCGATGTCGGGAGAGGTGACGGCCACCCAGTTTCTCACCGGAGCGCGGGAGTTCTTCACTGGCTTCATGGCGTTTTACGGCCTGGTGAAGGCGGTTGTCTTCGGGTTTATCATCACGTCGGTGGCCTGTTACGTCGGCTTCAACGCAGAGGGGGGAGCTCGGGGCGTCGGGCGCAGCGCCACTCGCGCCGCCGTCGGGGCCTGCATGCTCGTCCTCGTGGCGGACTACCTGCTGGCAATTCTCATGCTGTAGTTCGGACCGGTGTGCTTACCATGGCGATGTCGGTTAAAGGCCAACCGAGCTTCTTCCCCCACATCCTGTCTGACGAGTCATGATTAAGGTTGAGGACGTACACAAATCGTTCGGCGAAAACACCGTTTTGAACGGAGCTACCTTCCAGATCGACGACTGTAATCTGCTTGCGCTCGTGGGCCATTCGGGCTCCGGGAAGAGCGTGCTGCTCCAGCACCTCGTCGGTCTCCTACAGCCGGACCATGGCTCGGTGCAGGTGGGCGACACCAATCTGGCCCAGCTGTCCGACGAAGAGCTGCAAGCGGTTCGTCGGCAGTTCGGCATGCTCTTTCAGGGGGGCGCCCTGTTCGATTCGATGACAGTGTACGACAACGTCGCGCTCCCACTGCGCCTGCTCACCGACCAGTCGGAGGAGGAGATCGAGGAACGCGTCATGAAGCAGCTCGACCGGGTCGAGCTTCGGGGGGCGGTCGATCAGATGCCCGATTCGCTCTCGGGCGGACAGGTCAAACGAGTGGCCTTGGCACGGGCCATCATCAAGCAGCCGCAGTACCTCTTCTACGACGAGCCCAGCAGCGGCCTCGACCCTGAAACGTCCACTGTCATCGACAACCTGATCAAGGACCTCTCCGAGTCGCTCTGCCGAATGGCCGTCATGGTAACGCACGACATGCACTCGGTCCTGAACATCGCCGACCAGGTCGGCTTCCTCCACGAAGGAAAAATGCGATTCGTGGGCGGCGTAGAAGAGCTTCGGCGGTGCGAAGACCCTGTTCTCTGTGAGTTCATGGAAGCGAATGCCTACCAGGTGTAAGTCGAAAACCGAACCGCGCGCCATCCTCCCCGCACGCGAGGGAGCCCGATTGGCCCTCGATACGTCGAATCGTTTTTCCAATCTATCATCCCTGTCATGGGCACGTCCCGATCCGAAGAAAAAGAGCAGGAACGCTTCTGGAATGAATTTCGAGTCGGTGTCTTCGCCGTCGCAGCAATCTCGCTTTTGATCGTAGGATTCCAGTTTCTAAAGGGAAGTCCTCTCTTTGAGGGCACCTATACGCTCGTAGCAAACTTCGAAACAGCCAACGGCGTCAAGACGGACGTTCCCGTTACGGTACGGGGGATTCCGGTGGGCACCGTCCAGGACGTTCGTCTCAGCGACGCGGGCAGTGTTCGCGTTCAAATGCAAATCCGAGACGACGTTCAGCTTCGGGACGGCACGGTCGCGTCCATCACCGGCGTGTCGGCGCTCGACGACGTCGCCGTCTCCCTCGACCGAGCACACGAGGGCGAGCCCCTGGCGGACGGCGACCACGTCCCGACCACGGAAAAGGGATTTCTCAATCAGCTTCGGGAGAAAGCCGGGCGAGTCGACAGCGTGCTCACAGAGTCCGAGCGCACCCTTGCCGAGGCAAATGGACTGATCAGTGGATCGCGCGGCGAGATCGATCAGACGCTTACGAATCTGCAGTCGACCACCAACGGCATCGCATCGATCGTCGAGCGCGACCGCGACCGGATCCACCGTACGCTGGTTCACCTGGAGCAAACCTCCGCCTCCCTGGACACGCTCGTTCGCGACCTGCAGTCCGTCACGTCTTCCAATCCCGACACACTGGAACAGGCTGTGGAAGACGCCGGGCTCACGCTGCGCCGCACCCGTCGCGCCTCAAAGTCCATCGCCCAAAGCGCTGAGAACCTGGATCGCATCCTCACGGGCTTGCGGGAAGGAGAAGGAACGGCCGGACAACTTCTCAACGATCCGCGCCTCTACAAGCGCCTGCACTCCATCTCGGTGCGAACCGACAGCATCCTCTCCGACTTTCAGGAGCGGCCCGAGCGCTACCTCGACACGACGGTCGAGATTTTCTGACCGGTTCGTCGCTCACACCGGAATCGTCTCCCACGCCCCGGACCATCGTCAATCCGTTCGGTCTTCGCGGAAGGAGGCAAAAAGCCGCACGGGTCGTATTCTCAAGAGACGGTTCGGACGGATCGGTTGCCGCCCACGCCTCCAGCAGTTGCGCTCTCCGTCACCGGTGCCTCCCACCGTCCGCCCCTCAATTTTTCAGTCTTTCAGCGCCGATTCCCCCCTACACCGCAATCGCCGGCTCTTTGCCTTCCTTCCGCTCCTCGTACCGGTCGCCGAGAAAGCGAATCACCGCAATCCAAGCCACGAGCAGCACGCCCACTGCCACCGAGAGCCACCGCGGATCGGTGATCACGAGCGCCGTCAGCCCAAGATTGAGGCCCACCGACGCCACCTTGGCCGCCCGCTGTACAAACATGTCGATGAAGGACTTCGCCTTGTATTTCTCGTCCTGCGTGGTCGGGGTGTAGAGCGCTTCCTTGGCCGACTGGTTGATCGAGTAGTTGAGCGCGTTGTCGCTCACCGACATGAAGCCGACGAACACCAGCGTGGGAAGGGCCACAAACCCCATCGTGCCCGCCAGAATGGCAATGGGCAGAAAGAGCAGCGCCGCCTTGACGCTGTAGCGCTTCATCACGAAGGAAGTCAGAAACAACTGGACCCCGATCGACACCAGGCTGGTCGCCTGCCCGACGAGGCCGAAGAAGGCATCTCGCTCCGAGTCCGCTGTGATCTGTTCCTCCACGATCATCGCGAGCTGGAAGTCGACGATGTTCGACACCATCTCGTAGATCGCGAGCACCCCGGCAATTCCGAGCAGGTACTTGGAGCAAAACACGAGCTTGCCGCCTTCCAGAAAGGCATTCTCTTCTGCCTCGCTGACCGCTTCCTCCTCCGGGCAACAGGGCTCCTCGTCGGACGCGGCCGCCTCGTTCTCGTCACGGGCCGTCTCGTACCGATGGATGGCCACGGCCAGGGCGGCAATGACGGCGGTGGGCGCGAGGCAGGCGTACACGAGCGTGGCGCGGCCCATTTGCTCCACGAGCCCACTCACCACCGTGGCCCCCACAAAGCCGCCCACCACGCCCCCCAGGCCCACAATGCCGTACAGGCGCTCCGCCTGGTCGCCCGTGCTCAGGTCATTGGCAAACGCCCAGAAGGAGGCCACCATCACCGTCGTCCAAATGTCTCCGGTCACGTAGAACGTCCATACGCCCCCCTGCCCCAGTGCCTCAATTTGGTCGATGATCGTCCCAAACACGAGAAAAAGCGCCCCGAAAGCCCCGCAGAAAATGACAATGAGATGATGCCGCGCGACCCGGCGGACGAGCCACGTGAAGATGCCGACGATCGCGAACGCGACGAACATGTTGATGACCTTTCCCAACTGCTCGGCCTGCGCCCCCGACAGCATCCACCCCGCAAGGTGGATTGGATGCTCGCCGAAGTAGCTGATGATGAGGCCCCGCTTGATGGGCTTGAGGATCCAGAAGATCGCGATCACGAGGAAGAAGTACAGCGACAGGCCGAGGGCCTTCGGCCACTCCCCTGCTCGAATGTCGAAAAACTCGTTCCGAAGCCGTTCAAGCATGAAAGCGCCTCATTGAATTGGATCAGGGCAATCGGTACCCGTGCACAGACAGTATGCACTGAATCCGCCCTCCTCTCGTAACGGAACAGGAGGGAGCGTTACAGGTCGCCCTGCAGGTCGCCCAGGACCAATTGTGCCCTGCCAGTTCCACGGCAATCGTACGAGTCATGCCGACGCTGTCAAGAGAATTCAGAGGCCGCTCGAAGGGACCTCAGGATGCCGGTGCTGGCGTCTGTGCTGAACTTGATTCAGTATCTCTCCCGCAAGCGGAGCGCATATGAGGCGCCGATCCGGAGTTCAGTGACGGAATGGGACTGCGTTCTATTGGCATTTTCGCTTTCTGAAAGCAGGCGAAATCTGAAATTCTTCTCGTTTGGCGTTGACGCGATTCCCGTACTGCGAGCCTTACTCTTCAGACGAGGAGACGGATGCGGACGCCTGCTCCTCTTCAATCCTCCCTCCGGACGACTGCCTCCCGTCTGAGCCAATGACAATCTCGAAGAGGCGTGGATCGTCGACGGTGCGCACGTACCGACGGGCGGCGGCCGGCGTCTGAATGGGACGGTCGAAGAGGTCCTCGCCCACCTCGCCGGCCTGTTCCGGCTTCGGCGCTTCGAGGACCGGCAGTAGATACCGGCGCACGCCGTAGTCGACCAGGTTGTCCACAAACTCGACCGCGCTGTCGTGCACCTCCGGATCTGAGCTCGTAATGCCAAGATACGCGTCGTACAGGTCGCGCTGATCGTAGCGAAGACCGAGGAGCCGAAAGGTGCGCTCCAGTGCGTCGTCGCGGAGCGACTCCAACTGAGACGGGGAGAAGGACGCCCCCGAGCGACGCCCTACGTGCAGCACCTGACCGAGCATCACGTAGTGCTCGGTCTCCCATTCGAGTTCTTCCTCTACTGCGTCAACGTCACAGGTAACGTCTTCGGCCTCCTGGATCTTGCTCAGCGCGCGGACGACCCCGTGACGTACAGGCACCGAAACCGCGTCGAGGCTCCGCACGAGCAAATCGACGCCGAATTGGCTCGGCCGCTCGGCAAAAATGGGCGGAATCCGACGGCGGATCGTCAGGGACAGATGCCCGTCGAGCAGGTAGTCGTGCAGCGTTCCTTCCAGCGATCCCTCCAGCGAGGCGAGGGCCTGCCGCGCGGCTCGCTCAAGCGCCTCGTCTTCCAAAAACTGCACCAGTGAATGCACGAAGGTCCGATCATTTGTTTGGCCCGCCGCCTTCGCGGCGGCCCGTGCTACCTGCGGATCCGGATCGTCGAGGAGGTGGTTCAGGAGGTCGGTGCGGTACGGGCGGTCGATCACTCCCAGAATTCGCGCGACGTGCACGCGAGCCTTTCGTCCCCCCACTGCCTCCAGGTCTACGAGGCGTTGGAGCAGATTGTCGGGCACCAGCCGAAATGCGTCGTCGTCTCCCTCCTCGGCGATGACCCCGACCGTCGCCGCTTGAATCTGCGGATCCTCGTGCTCGAGCCCCTGACGGAGGCGTTCGAGGGAATCGTCCGCTTTCTCACAGAACAGGTACCGGGCCGCTTCGAGTTGCACGTCGGGATCCGGATCCCGGAGGGCTTCCGCCACCTGATCGCCGACGCCCTCCACCTCTCGGCGGCGGAACACGCGAAGCACCTCGGCCCGCACCGCAGCAGCTGGATGGTCCAGCAAGCACAGCAGGGCATCGACGGGCACCGGCACGTCCGATGTCTTGATCGCATCGAGCGCCCGTAGGGCATCCGTTTCGGCGTGGGTGCACAGCGAGTCCAGCAACTGATCGAGGTCGGGGCCCGACGCGTCGTCCCCGTCCGCCTCCGACGTTTTCTCCGCCTCCTGGGCTCGCAGCTTGGCCCGAAACTGGTCCACATACGTGTACCGAACCCGGTAGGCCAACACGCCCCATAGTCCAATCAGTCCGAGTACCACCACGCTGAGCATTTCCACGCCCAGCCCCAGCCCGTATGCGAGCCCGATCAGCAGTACACCCGCGAGCCCCTGCGCTCCCTGATCGACGAAGAGGTCGATGAAAACCTTGACCTGCTTTTTCTTCTCCAATGAAACAGGGACGAACAGGAGCTCGCGCCCGGTCTTGTCAATCGAGTGCTTCAGGCTTTGGCCCGCGCCGCGCAGAAAGACCCCAGCCGCCAGGCCGGGCACGATCAGCATTCCCACGCTCCCGAGGGCCAACATGCCGGGCAGCACCGACAGCGCCCCCCCAATCCCGACGATGCGCATCATCCAGGGCGCAAGCACAAACTGCACGAACAGCGCGATGATGCTTACCCGCCCGTAGAACTGCCCCATAAAGCTTGTAAGGCCATCCTCCGTCGCAAAGGCCTGCGCCGCCACCGTTTTGAACTGGTAATCGACCAGCGTCGACACGACCACCATCAGCGTGAGGATGCCGACGATGAGCTGGACGTGGCGCGAGTCCCGAATTATCGACACGGCCCCTGCGGCCTCCTCCGGCGCCGGGTCATCGGAAGCCCCGTCCAATTCCGCCTCTCCCTGGTGTTTGCGGCCGCGGATCCATCGCCCCAGCCCCGCCGACACAAGCAGCACGCCGGCGGCGCCCAGCAGGAGGTTTTCACTCTCCACCCCGAGCCCATCCACCAGAAGGCCCGTCACCTCTCCCCCAACGATCGCCCCGAGAATGGCCCCAGCACTCAGCACCGTAAAGACACGCTTCGACTGCGAGGCTGTAAACAAGGCATTGGCCATCAGCCAAAACTGGGAGGTCACCAGCAGGCCGTAGATGCTCACCCAGGCGTACAGCAGATAGGCCACCCACTCTCCTTCGACGCCGAGCAGGCCGCGCAGGCCCACGAGACTGAGCACGAGCGCCACCGACACGCTGTCGATCAGCGGCCCCACGTTCAGCCGACGCCCGGCGCGGGTATGGAGATACGCCACCGGCACGACCACCGCCGTCGTGAGAATGAACACAAAAGGCAATTCCGCCGGGCCGCGCCCCGACAGAAAGAGACTGTCCCGCACCGGCTTCAGCAGATAGAGCGACATCAGCAGGAGAAAATGATACAGCGCCATGAGCAGGGCAAGCGTCCGCTCTCGACGGTGCAATCCCAGAATGGATTGAAAAAAATGCTCCATGGTGGACGGCGATGCGGGAAGCCCAAATCGACATCGTCTGTTGAACGAACTGGCTCGTCGTGGATTGTCGTTCCCTCGCGAAGGTGGTCTACGGCCGGTCGAGCCCCACAACCCGCGCTGCGTCCTCTTGTGGAACGTGTACGTATGCTCGCGTTACGGAACTGGTCGCTCCGTCCTGGTGCGTGCGAAGGTCGATGCGAACGACGCGCTCGTCCCCCTTCGCCCGCTCCCGCCGGTCGAGCACGGCATCGAGGGACGCGCCGTCGACGGCCAGGGGAAGTCGGGAGCGCTCGGCGGTTCGCCGCCGGCCGATCGGCTCATCGTCGAGGTACATCTGATATGTGTAGCGCCGGCTCTCTGCCGTTTCGAGACCGCCCGTTACCGCAAGGTCGTCGAAGTGGAGAATGGGAACGTCCGAGGCCTGCTTCCCCCCGCTTCCGTCCCCCGCCGTGGGGGACGAAGGCGCCTTCTCGACGGCAAACCGATCGAGCGGGTTGATCCGACTGAACCAGTAGCGCCCAATTTTGTCCCGCCGCTTGCTCAGCACGTCGAGCAGATGGGCCTCCGCTTCCGGGTTGCTGATGTGAGCGGCCTCGACGATGGCCCGAAGATCCTCGTCGGAAAAGCTCATGACAATTTTCGCTCCCCAAAAAGCATCCCGCCGCGTCATCTTCTCAAAGGCGGGATTCGGATAGGTGGGCACCCACGCGCCGGGGTTGAAAACGTCGGCTCGGAAGTATCCGACCGCCTCGTAGGGCGGACTCGAATCGTAATACCACCACGGAAATCGGTATAATCCGAGGGACAGAAGAGCCGCCGGAATCTTCCGCTGGTCGAGGAGGTAGGTCTGTCCGTGTGCAGGACTGTGAGGAGCCCCGGCGTTCGCACCGAGGGTCGAGCCCATGTCCAGGATGTAATGCTTCACGTACCGTTCGTCCGTATAGGTCGCCATCGTGTTGGCGTGACGGCGGTCGGCGTCGTTCAGCCACGACCCGATTACCCGAAGGCCTCGAAGCTCGCGCCGCTGCTCGTGCCGCACTCGGTCGTTTTCGTCCCCGTCGCGGGTCCCCGTGAAGAAAATCGGTCCCAGCGGCTCGCCGTCCACGAACTTGCTGGCCATGCCCCGAATCTTCCCGTCTTTGCGGGGGGCATACGGGTCCAGCATCTTCTCCAGATCGTCGCGCGTCATCGGGCGCCGCTCGGTTGACAGAGACGTTGGCACTTCCACCATGGCCTCCTCCCCAATTTCCAACTGATCCGGAGAGAAATACGTGATCGTGTTCTGGGGGACGTGATAGCCGGCCCCGTAGAAAATCTTCGTCGAGATGACCTCCGCCGAGCTCATGAGCTCCGGCCACTCGGGATGGTCGAGCTTGATGAGGTAACGGTCGCCCCGTGGATCTTCGATTTGGAAGCCGCGAGACGCTCCCTGAAACTTGCCGCTCGTAACCGTCCAGGTGCCCTCGCGTGCCGGCCCTGCCGCTGCACCGGTCGTGTCGCGCTCATTGGGCCCAATCGCCAGCTCGCGCGGCGTCATTTCGTCGTAGAAGTGACGGCGCTCGTACCAGCTGGAGTTGGGCGGCTCGTCCATCACATTCACGTTGTCGGCCTCGTCGGCGCTCCCTCCGAAGAGCTGTCCCACGTGACGGCCCGTCCAGTTGAGGTTGAGCGGCTTTTCGATCTGGTGAAACAGGCTCATGTCCACCCGGTCCCAGTACATGCTTTCCTCCGTCTCCTCCGGGCGAGGCGTTGGGCGATCATCGGGATCCTCCGTCTTCACGGGCCCGAGCGTATAGGGCGTTGTGCTGCTGCACCCCCCCACGATGAGTACCACCACGGTCCCACCCAGGAGGAGCGATCTCAATGCAAAACGAAGAGTGTCGGGCATGGCGTGTGCAAAGGGAATCAACGAATCCATCGGGCAGTCGCCTGAGCCTCCTGTTTCCATGACAGCCTACCGAGCCGCGCGCTGGAAGCTCGAATCAACGGTGATGATCGTCCGAACGCCCTCGGTACTGGCAACCACCTCAAATCGAAAGCCGAGCCCGCCTCCTGCGAGCAAGTGGAGGCCCCCGCCGTAGCTCCAGTGAAACCGGTCGGCGGCCACGTCGCGAAACGCGTCGAACACCTGCCCGGCGTCGGCGAGGAGGAGCGCGTCGAGATTCGACCAGATGGGATACCGGTACTCAACACTTCCCGACAGGGCGCCTTTCGCCCGAAAACGCCCCGACGTGAAGCCGCGGAGCGTGTTCTGCCCGCCCAGAGTGGGTCGCTGATAAAAGGGCACGGCCGCTCCCTCAAAGAGCGGCTCGACCTGTTCGAGGTGCCCACGCAATACGAGCCGGCGCGACTTGGGCAGAAGCCCGATGGGAAGGTACTGCCGCACCTCGACGGCATACCGCCCGTACCGAAAGCGTTCAGCCGTAAGGTCGTGTGTGTAATCGAGCTGCAGAATCGTTTCCGTACCGAAGTAGGTCCGGCGGTTGCTCTTCGTACGACCCAGTGTCACCATAAGACGAGAGGTGAGCAGGTCGACCGTGCCCAGGCCCGGCGGATTGGCTTGTTCGAGCCGCCGTCCTCGCTCGTCGCGTCCGCCATCGGTGACGACGTGTTCGTAGAGCAAGTCGAACGACCCGTCTACTCCACCGATCAGCGTGCCCCGAATGCTCGTGGTAACGTCGACCTGGTCTCGATTGGCCGACGCGTCGTCCTCCTCGCGGTCGCTGTCGTTGCCCCCAAGAAAAAAACCACTCTCCGGATTGGAAGAGACATTCACGGTTACCTGGAACGAACGGCCAAGTCCGAAGAGCGAGGGGCTGCTGTACCTGCCCTGAGCCCGGAACGTATTGGGCCCCCCATACAGTCCCTCGACGCGCGCCCCATGATCACTCCCGAAGAGGCGGTTGTCGTAGAGCATCAGACCGCCGAGAAAGTCCGTCGGGCCGCCAAGTTCGAACAGAGGAAGCGCACCGCGCGGGGGGAGCTCTGCGTCAAAAATCCCGGGGTAATTTCGCTCGACGTATTGCACCCCCCACCCCACGGGGCGCGTTACTCCGTGCATCACGTACCCGGGGCTTGCCAGCACGTGATACAGCACGCTCCGATCGGTCGCGTACGGTTGCTGATTGGGGTGATCGGTGGTGTCCGCCGCAATGGAATCACGACGCAGAGAAGTCAACCGAGCCGACTCGGCCTGAGCGACGGCCGTTCCCGCAACCGCCCCACCGCTCATCAGCACGCCGATGAGCATCCCCGTCGCCAGTCGAAAAAGCAAATACATGACCCAAGACGTCGTTCACAAAACGAGACCGGACGAATCGACCGGGCGTTC